>JARRBB010000080.1 GCA_029981435.1 Thermotogaceae bacterium
GAAAATCGTTAAGGCAGATGAAGAACTTAAAGAAATCTTTCAACTCGACGAATCCTCTGATGTGCTTCTTCTGGCACGTGTTAGATACATGGAAAACATTGCCATTGCCTATCAGGAGGCCTATATAAATATCTCACTCGATAAAAAACTGGAAAAACTTGTCGATATAGATTTCAACGGAACAGTCTCTCTGTATCAAACGTTAGAAGATTTTGGATATCCACCAGACCATGGTGAAGAAGAAATGAAAGTTGAAAAGATTCCCAGATTTATTTCCAAACTTCTCCAGTGCCCACAGGATCTTTGTTCTATTTCTAGAATGCGGAAAACTTATCTAAAAGACAATAGACCGCTTGAATTTGTTAAATCACACTATAGAGGAGATATATACGTCTTCAAATTCTCACTTCACAGATAAGGAGGAGTAATGATGTCTCTAATGGAAGAATATTTGAACAAAATAATCGAAAAACTGAAAGATGTTCATAAAAATGAAGAAGAAAAAATAGAAGAAGCTGCTTCGATAATATCAGAAGCAATAATCAACAAAAAACATGTATATGTCTTTGGCTGTACACACTCTTCGATACTCGCTGAGGAAATTTTTTATCGTGCTGGTTCACTTGCTGAATACGAGCCAATCTTTGTGCCCGGACTCAGTGTCACCGGAAAAGATATAGTTTCATGTTCTCGATTTGAAAAAGATGACGTTCTGATAGTTATATCAACCTCTGGAAGAAACGCTGTTCCTGTTGAAGTTGCGATGGGTTCTAAAGAAAAAGGATTGAAATTGATAATAATAACCTCAAAAGCATACGAAAGCTTCACAAGCAATCACAGTTCTGGGAAAAAACTGCAGGATATAGAAGCTGACGTTCTTATAGACAATCACGTCGATGTCGGAGATGCCGTGGTGAAAGTTGGTGAAAACTATATGGGGCCAGTATCAACGATAATCGGTGCCTTCATTCTGCATTCTATATCAATAAAAGTTGCACAGAAACTTTTAGAAAAAGGGATAAAGCCAAATGTATTCGCAAGTGCCAACGTCCCTGGAAATGTCCAGAAGAATAAAGAAATACTTGAAAATGATTCCTTCAAGAGAACTTTTTTAATACCATAGAGGTGGAATATGGAAAAAATGCTTGTTATCGATATTGGTACAACAAGATTGAAGGTCGCGAGTGTTAATGAAAAAGGAGAAATCGAAAATATAATCAGCAAAAACCTTCCGAAAAAGACAGCTTCTGAACAAAATCCCAAACACTGGATTGAAGGAGCGATCGAACTCATCAAAAATCTCACAGAAAAAGAAGAAGATCCAAAATTCTGCTCGATCGCTTTGACCGGAAATATGCATGCACTGCTCACAGTGAACAAAGATGGAGAAACGCTTTTTGATGCGTGGCTCTGGAATGATTTGAGAGCTTCAAAAGAATGTGAATTTTTGAAAAAAGAGTATGGAGAAGAAATAAAAGAAAAGTTTTTCAACCCGGTTATTCCAGGATTCCCGTTACCCAAATTACTTTACTTAAAGAAAAATAATCCCGAAACCTTCGAATCAATATACAAGATACTCCAGCCTAAAGACTTTGTAGCCTTTCATCTGTGTGGAGAAATCTTCACAGATTTCACAGATGCATCTGGAACTCTCATGTTCAATCTGAAAAAAAGAGACTGGGATAGAGAGTTTTTACTGGATTTGAATTTGAACCCTTCGATACTCCCTGAAGTAGTTCCAAGCTATCAAAAGATAGGAATTTTGAGAAAGGAAATTGCAAAAGCAACAAGACTTAGAGAAGGAACACCGGTTGTAATCGGGGCAGGTGATCTCGCTACTGCATCGCTTGGAAGTAACGTAGATGAAGACACTCTGGTATTTGTTCTTGGAACTGCTGGACAGATTTTAACTGTGAACAGAGAATTATCAGAAATACTTCAGAACAAAATCTTTGCCTTTCTTTTTGCAGATCCAGAATATTACCTGTATCTTGGAACCGTTCCAGCAGGTGGTTATTCGTTTGAATGGTTTTCGAAAGTTTTATCAGAAGATATCGTTGAAATTTTTAAAAGGGCCGAAAGCGCAAATCCAGAGAGCAAATTGCTTTATTTACCTTTCATACAGGGTACAGGCACTCCACATATGAGATATGAACCTTTGGGTGCTTTTTTGAACATCAGTGATGAAGATTCAAATCCAGAATTTTGCAGGGCACTGGTTGAAGGTGTTGTTTTCGCACTTAAAGAATCTTCAGATATCCTTGAAAATTTATCAAGAAAGAACAAGTTGGTTTTACAATCACTCGTTTCAAAAATACCACTCATTCAGGAGATCCTTTTTTCACTCTACAACAGAAAAAAAGAAATATATCTCTCAAACCAGAAAGAAGCATCGATAATAGGTGGTGCAGTACTTGGAGCTGTAGGAGCTGGAATCTACGATTCTATCTCGAAAGCACAGGAAAACATGGTTTCAATGGAAAAACTTGAATATACGGTCAAAAAAGGAGGTGAAATAAAGGTTCTAAAACGTTTTGATGAATATAAGAGGATGGTTAAAATTTTGAACATGCAGGAGGGGGATGAAGAATGAAGAAACTAACCGTTTTGTTATTAATCGTGATGTTAATTTCAATTATGTCATTTGGTAAAACCACGATAGTTTTCTGGCACCATGAATCACCAGCTCACAGGGTCGCAGCTTTCCAGAAGATAATAAACATGTTCGAAAAGGAAAATCCCGATATCAAGGTAGTTCAGCAGGTTGTTCCATGGGGTGATGCCTGGACAAAAACATTAGCAGCGATTGAAGCCGGTACAACTCCAGATTTTCAATTCTCCATACCAGAACTCACCATAACGGCCTACCAAGCTAATGCAATTATCCCCGTTGACGATATAATCCAGGAAATAGACAACAAATATCAGTACATAAAATCACAACTTGCACCCTACAAGATCGAAGGAAAATACTGGGGAGTTCCAATATGGACGATGCCAATGGTCCTAATTTACAGACCAAGTGTTCTTGAAAAATATCTTGGAACAAAGGAACCACCAAAAACCTGGAATGAACTGTTGCTTGCAGCTCAAAAGATTACTCTCTTATCTGAAAAAGAAGGAAATACAATATACGGAATAGGTCTGACAGCTGGAAACAATCTCTGCACCCAGGAACAGGTTTACACAATTATGGCAAATCTTGGCGTGAGATTTTTCGATGAAAATGGGAATCTTACTTTCAACAGTCCCGAAACACTCAGAGCAGTTGAATTTTTTAAAGACCTTTATAGATTCTCTCCTCCTGGTTCAACGGGCTGGGCATGGGGAGAAATAGAAATGAATTTCAGCGCAGGAAAAATCGCAATGATGCCATATTTTGGAGGGCTTCAAAAACGTTTCTACGATCTTGGAAACTACGATCTTGATGCTGTTCTCCAGCCTTATCCTATTGATGGAATGAAAGGGAATCTCATATATCCAAACGATGTTCATATATTCAAATCAGCTGTCGATAAAGGACATCTTGAAGCCGTCAAAAAATTCTTAGTATTTCTAATGAGACCAGACGTGAATGCGATATTGACAGCACAGATGGAGCCTGGTTCCTTCGTGCCTGTCACGAAAGCTGCTCAGGAATCTGAGCACTACTGGAACGATCCAGTTATTAAGACCTTCAAGCATATGAACGAAGTTATAATAGAAGCGACAAGTTACGGAACTCTCTATGGATTTGAAACAGGTTCTGCCGTAAACCTTGCAATTGGAAGTATTTCAGGTGCAAACGTTCTTGCAGAAATGATTCAAAACGTCGTGACCGGTAAAATGGGAGTAAAAGAAGCTGTCAACTGGGCTGAAGAAAAGATGAAATCTTTCATGAAATAACATAACTGGTGGGGAATCCTCCCCACCAGTTTGATGGTTTCAATGATTGAAAATGTCCGAGCAAAGCGGGTGATCTTATTTTCCTTTAATTAAATTACAACACTGATGGGGGAAAAATTAAATGAAGAAATACAGAGGAATAATATTTATCATCCCAGTGATAATACTGATTTTGTTCATAATACTTTTTCCAATAATAACCATGTTATCAAACTCTTTCAGAAACGTTAGATTCGGTTTTGAAAAAAATCCAGCCTTTGTTGGTTTGAAGAATTATTCTGAACTGTTCAACGATCCTGTTTTCATTAGTTCAATAGGTAAAAGTTTTCTCTGGACGTTTGAAAACCTTTTGATACAGCTATCCATCCCACTTTTTATTGCATTACTTTTAAACAAAGACAAAAAATTCTATAGGTTTGTCAGGAGCATCATACTGATTCCATGGATATTACCCATGGTAGTAGTTTCGATTGTCTGGAGATGGCTTTTAGAACCTAATATAGGCTATGTGAACTACCTGATAAAATCATTCAATCTGCCAGGTGTGAACTTTCTTGGTTCAACGAGTTTAACTTTTCATATCCTGGTGCTTATAAATTCCTGGCACTTCATACCGTTTGGAACTATTTTGATGCTTGCCGCTCTGTCGACCATTCCCAACGATCTGTACGATGCAGCAAAAGTAGATGGTGCAAATTCCTTTCAGAGACTCGTTCACATAACATTTCCACTTATTGGTAAAATCGTATGGTTTGTCGGACTTCTGGCTTTCATGTGGAGTTTCAACACATTCGATTTGATATGGCTCACCACCCAGGGGGGTCCTGCGAATTCGACGATGACAATGCCAACTTATATATACAAACTCGCATTTAAATCATACGAGGCCGGAAAGGCATCGGCCGCTGCTCTTGTATCAACATTGATTCTCATAACGGTTGCTGTTATATACTTTGTGATTTTCACTCCAAAAGAACAAAGGAGGCTTAAAATTGCAAAAAGTCAGTGAATACATCAGAATAGCTTTAATTATTGTAATTTTGTTGATCTTACTTTTTCCATTTTTCTGGATCATAAGCTCATCCTTCAAAAGTTTCAGAGAAATCATGACCATGGAACCTTCCTTGCTTCCAAGGGAGTTCACTCTGAAACATTATGAATTCATATTCTTTACAAGATATCCTTCAAAAGATTTCCCACAAAATGTTGTTAACAGCTTGATAGTAGGTATCTCAACGAGTTTGATTGCAAATTTTTTGGCTGTTGTAGGTGCCTATGGACTGTCGAGATACCCTTTTCCCGGTAGTGAAACTTTCAGCAGAATGATGTTGATAGTATATGTTTTACCTGGAATACCTTTGCTTTTACCGATATATAGTCTTTTAGCCAGAATGCACCTTACAGATAACCTGTTTGGATTGATACTTGTTTATGTTGCAATAAACACGCCTTTCGTTGTGTGGTTTTTAAAATCGTTCTTTCAGGCAATTCCTGTGGAACTTGAAGAAGCGGCAAAAGTTGACGGTGCTTCAAGTTTCAGGGCTTTTGTTTCGATAACTTTGCCTATAAGCCTTCCAGGTATAATCACAACCTTTATGTACGTGCTCGTAACTACCTGGGGCGAATATTCACTCGCTCAGATAATAATTACTTCAGATTGGAAAAAGACCGTTCCACTCGGTCTTGCAACCTATATGACCGATCAGTACATTGAATGGGGACCATTACTTGCTGCAACAACTCTGGTTGTTATTCCAGTAATACTTCTTTTCATGCCCTTTACCAAACAATTCATATCAGGCTTGTCTTCAGGCGCTTTGAAAGATTAATCTGTTAAAAGAGATTAAAAACGATTGAAAATACAGGTCATTTAAAAACGAGATTCCTCGCTGCAAAGCTCTTCGAAATGACAAATGGATTATTATTCTGAAAGAATGCAAAATACTATGTCATCTCGAACGAAGTGAAAGATCTTATATTTTTAATACTTTTAGCTAACGGAATCTAAATAAAGCAAGGGGGAAATCTTATGAAAAGGATTTAGAGTTTGAGATAAAAGAAAGGATTACTTGTTGTAAAAACCAATGTATGTGTCATCCTGAACGAACGCGAGGGATAAGAACAACTATGATTAGGAATGTTCTCTATTCTAAGAATAATGAAGCTTTTGATATTTTTCAATACTTTTAGTTAATCGAATCAAACTGAGACTGGGGGGACAAAGTATGGAGAGAAGAATAACTGTTCTTGTGGTTTTGCTGATAATATTTTCCATGAATATTTTTGGTATAAACATCTCGATTGAAAAAAGAGAAGTTCTTGCCGTCGATGAATTACACATAACATCTTCAAAGCCAGATATCATTAAAGTCGATAATGGGCTATTCGTGATCGAAGTTCTGCCAAACAGAGGAAGAATAATCTGGAATCTGTATCCGGTGAATGATGTCTCAAAAAAGTTTGTGTATTCATCGGAAGATCCTTATCTTTTACCATTTTTCGACGAAATAACTTCACAATATTTCTTCGAACTTGGAGGTTTTTATCTATCAGAGCCCTGGAATCCCAGAAGTAATCAACCATATCCTTATGAAAAATATGAAATTCTTCAAAAAAATAACGAAGTTCATATCGTTCTTGAAGGAATGAATCCAACGGAGAAGATACATTCAAAAGTTGTGCTAATAATAAAGGACAGTAATCCAAAGATTCTTATAAACGTGACCTTACAGAATCTCTCTGAAAATCCTGTGAATATTTCTTTAAAAGAATTCACTGTTTTCGAACTATCATACGGTAATCTCATAACCGACTACCCAGAAATTTCCCAAAAAACTCTAAAAGATTTTCCAGAATATAAATTGTTCAAAGTGGATGATTTGAAATTCTTTGGTGCTATGAAAGAAAAACATTCTTTGAAAAAAATTTTTGAAGAAGGTTATTCAAATCATTACATACAAACCTGGGGTGAAAACTGGGAAGAAGAGATTGGAAGCGCTCCTGCATTCCGGCTTGTAGATGAGAGAAATAAAATAACTCTAAATCCATACGAAAAGCACAACTTCCAAATTCTTTTTGAATATGAATTCCTGGCAGAATAATTGGAATTATTAGTTATTTTTCTTTGAATTTTTCAAATCAGAGAATTAATATTTTTTAAACATTAGTTCAAAAATTCAGTAATTTTAATGTTTTGTGCGGTATTAAAAATTTAATCTTTCTTGCCTCTATATCAATCAACATTTAAAAAAATCAATAACTTTATACTTGACATTTTGTTTTAAAAAGTATAAAATAATTACCATTTTTTTGCAAAGAAGACACCACCTTCTATAAGGTGGAGATGAATTTGCAAGTTTTGATGTAGTCATTCGTGTGTAATATAATATGCTTGTGTATAT
>JARRBB010000005.1 GCA_029981435.1 Thermotogaceae bacterium
GAGGAAAAAACATGCCTGCAAGAATATTGACGGTTGATTATCCCATGATGTCTGTGATACCTGGTGAAAGTAGTGATGTTATAGAGTACAACTTGATGTACTCTGTAGAATTTGCATTGAAGTGGGGTTGTGAAGCTGTAAAAGTTCTCTTTCCTTGGGGACTTGAAAAAGAAATTCAGATGAGAATTGTTAAGTTAACAGCCGAACTTGCACAAAAGTGTGATGATTGGGGAATGCCTTTGATGGTTGAACCAGTTCTACTCGGTGAAAAGATATCCCCTGAAAAGAAAAAAGATCCTTCGATGATAGAACACGCTTCAAGAATAGCACTGGAAATAGGAGCAGATATATTAAAAGTTCCATATCTTGGTGAAGTAAAGAGATTTGAAATTTTTATCAAACATGTTAAACTACCAGTATTCGTTCTTGGTGGGCCTAAAATGGAAAGTGTTAGAGATATGTTGAAAGTTCAAATTGCATATTGATTTATTGCATATCACTTTCCGCCTAAAATGGAAAGTGTTAGAGATATGTTGAAAGTAGCTGAAGACTCAATCAAAGCAGGAGTCACAGGATTGATATTCGGAAGAAACATCTGGCAAAACCCCGATATGGAAAAACTAATAGAAGCACTCAAAGAAATAGTTCATAAAAATAAAAGTTCAAAGGAAATCATTGAGAAATATTCAATATGAAACACTGTTAGGGGGGAACAGAATGAAATGGGAACAAATAGAAAACGAACTAAACGAGCTTTTCAATTTTCAAATAAACAGTAAGGAAGAATTTGAAAACCTTATAAATAAGGTTACAGATTTCTCGGATAAAATCCATGAAGAACACGGCTGGAAATACATAAAAATGTCCATAAATGCAGATAAAGAAGAATATCAAAAAGCTTATGAGGAATTTCAGAAAAATATACTGGCAAATTTGAAGCCTTACGAACAAAAGCTGAAAGAAAAAATTCTGGAAAATCAGAAATTCGCATCAGAAAAGTATCGCCACCTAATAGAAATAGTTAAAAATGAAATAGAACTTTTCAAAGAAGAGAACATACCTCTTCAAATCGAAGAAAGCATACTTTCGAAAAATTATGGAACGATAGTTGGAAGTGTTGAGGTAGATTTTGAAGGTGAAAAGAAAACTCTTCAGCAACTCTCCGTTTATTTGAAAGACCCTGATAGAAGTAAAAGAGAAGCGGCCTGGCGAAAGAGATATGAAGGAATATGGAATGTTAAAAGCAAACTGAATGATTTATTCGATGAACTCAAAGAGTTGAGACATCAACAGGCCTTGAATGCGGGTTTTAAAAATTACAGAGATTATATTCATAAATTGAAAGGAAGAATCGAGTATTCTCCGGAAGATCTGTTTGAATTTCACAATGCTGTAGAAAAAGAAGTTATACCTTATTTAAAAGAAAGAACAGAAGTAAGGCGTAAAAAACTGAAGCTTGATAGTGTGAAACCTTGGGATACTTCTGTAGATGTAGATGGAAAAGTACTCAAACCATTTAAGACCGTAGAAGAGTTTGTAGAAAAGACGCAGAAAGTTTTGGAAAAAGTGGATGCAGAATTTGGCGAAAGGTTTAGATTAATGAAAGAAAAGAGATTACTGGACCTTGAAAATAGAAAAGGAAAAGCTCCTGGAGGTTTCAATTATACTTTACCCAAGACAAAAGCCCCCTTCATCTTTATGAACGCAGTTGGGCGATCAGCTGATGTAAGAACTATCTTTCATGAATCTGGTCATTCGATGCACTCGTTTGAAACACTGTATCTTCCTTCATTTTACAGGTTAAACAGAATGGAAGTAGCGGAGCTTGCCTCGATGTCAATGGAATTGATCACGATGAAATACTGGGACGAATTTTACAGCGATGAAGATTTGAAAAAAATGCAGATAGAAGAGCTTGAAGGTACACTGTCTTTTCTACCCTGGTGCATGATAGTTGACGCTTTTCAACACTGGATTTATACGAACGTTAATCACACTCCGAATGAAAGAGAAGAGTACTTCGCTTATCTCATGGATCGTTTCAATCCAGGTATAGACTGGAACGATTTAAGTGAAGAGAAAAAGACAAGATGGCTATTTCAAATGCACATTTTCGAAGTTCCATTCTATTATATAGAATACGGAATTGCCCAAATAGGTGCACTTGCAATATACAGAAATTACCTGAAAAATCCAGAAAAAACGCTTGAAGATTACAAAAAGTTCTTAGCAACAGGATGTTCTATACCTGTAAATAAAGTTTACGAAACAGCTGGAATAGAAATGAACTTTTCGAGTGAGTATCTAAAAGAAATTGTCAACTTCGTAGCCACAGAAATCGAGAAACTTGAAGATTAGAAAGATTTTGAAAAATTACAAAATGCTTTGTAATTTCTTTAAAGACGGCTTAAAAGCCGTTTTTTTCATTTTTGCGTATCTTATTTGATAGAAACTTTGAAAGTATCAACACAGTTTGTAATAGAAACAAAAAGTTAAATTAAAGACATGAAAAAAGCTAATAAATGAAGAATATAATAATCTAAGAAAGGAAGGGATGAAAATTGGGAGAAAAACATAATATAAAGCTCGATGTCCTTAAATACTCCATTCTCGAAATCTTCGTATATGCCAATATGAGTATTTTAATGCTTATGAGCCATTATTTTAATTCCCTTGGATTTTCTCCGAGTCAGATTGGCATCCTTGTTTCTGTGTCACCTGTTATGGTACTTATAGCCAACCCATTTTGGTTTTTTGTGAAGCAGAAACTCAAAAGTGGTAAAATAACTCTCTGGGCAATCCTCTCTGGTATTCTTTCTACTATTTGGTTTGTGTATCTCTCGAAAGGATTTTTTGCCAAGCTGTTGACTTTTGCCCTTGCTACTTTTTTCTTTAACGGTGGAACACCTATAACTGAATCAATAGTCATATCGAGCATGAATTATCTTAACAGAGACTATGGAAAACTTAGAATACTTGGATCCATAGGTTTTTCAACAGCTGCTTACATTCTTGGATATCTTACGAAAATCGATTTCAAATACATGTTCATTTTTTCAAACATTTTTATTTTAATTGCTCTTATTGATAGTATATTTTTGAAGGAATACGAATATCATGAAATCGAAGAAAATTCAAAAAACACCAGAGGTTCTTTTCTTGAATTTTCACTGATGCTAGCTTTCGGAGCGTTTGCAATATTTTCTACTTTTTCAGGGAATACTTTCTTCACAGTTCTGGTTAAAGAGCTGAAACTCGATCCTGTGGTTGTTGGAAAGCAGATATCTCTTATGGGATTCAGCGAAATACCTTTTTTATTCTTTTCAAAAAAAATTGTCGAGAAAATCAACAACAAATTTCTCATATCGCTTGGACTTGGCGCAGTTGGAATCAGATGGTTTTTGACATCTTACGTTTCCGACGAACTACCTCTTTTACTGATTCAGTTATTACAGGGATTGAATTATATCGTTGTTTACTATGCGATTTTAACTTATATCCATAAATTTATTCCAAAACGACTTCGTGATTTCGCCCAATCAATTTACTGGATAGTTGTAACAGGACTTGCCAATATCATCGGAACTCTCGCCGGTGGTTTTGTAATCGAAAAAATAGGCGTTATAAATACTTATAGATTTTTGGGAATCATTGCGATGGCCCTTTGTGGAGTATCTATAATAACCTTTCGATCCATAAGTCCAAATCAAGTTGATTGAGTCGTCTCTGAAAATTCGCCAAGTAAACTTTCAATGGTTGTGGAGTCGATGAACAGACCTTTTTGCTTGAAATGATCTGTCAGTTTCAAATAAAACTCGTTGAAAGAAATCGTTTTGGAGTTTGCAACTATTATCAATTTTCTCTTTGCTCTTGTTACAGACACATTTAACCGTCTCACATCTTCAAGAAAACCTATATCGTTTTCTTCGTTTGATCTAACAAGTGAAAGCACTATCAATTCTTTTTCTCGACCCTGAAAACCATCTACAGAGCTAATTTGTACCTCTTCCAACTGGAGCATCTTTTTTATAAGATCGACTTGGTCGTTGTAAGGTGTTATTACACCAATATCGGCTTCTTTCAAACCATTTTCAACGAATTTTTTCACAATTAAAGAAACTATCTTTGCTTCGAGTACATTGAATCTCGATGTGGAATCAAGCCTTTGACTTTCAAAGTTCTCTTCGCTTTTTGAAGTATCAATGAACACAAGAACATTTTCAGGGTTTAAAATCTCATTTAAAAAAGTGTTTTCAGGCTCTGTTGGTTTGAAGTTAAAATCTTTTAAAGTTATTTCTCTCACAGAATCATGTGCTATAAGCAATCCATCGTAAAAATGCTGATTCGGAAATTCCATTATTTTTTCATTCATTCTGTACTGTACTCTGAGCAGAGAAGAAATGTCCGGGCTAATCAATCTCTCGAAGAGTGTTTTTGAGAGAATAGCCGCTGCCTCTTTACTCATTATTGTTGGTGGAAGCTGTCTGTGATCACCACTAATGATAAGCTTTCGTGACTTTGCAATCGGTATGAGACATGAGGGTTCTGTTGCCTGCGAACCTTCATCGATAACAGCTACATCAAATTCGAAATCATCCATGTAATCTATTCCAGCGGAGGAGTTTGTACTCACTATCATCATACTTCTGGTTAGAATATTTTTAAGTGCCAGTTTTTCCATGTAATCTATTTCTTCGAAAAGATCTTGTATCTGTCTATTGATTTTTATCCAGTTTGCCATTGACGAAATATTTCTTGGAGAAATCCCACGAATTCCTCTCCCTTTTCTGGCAAGCTTCAAGATTGTTTTATCATCTAACCCCCTTCTCCATTGAGGAGTAGGTTTTCTGAAAGATTCACGTTTTTCAATAAGCGCAAAAGCTTTCTCTCTGAGTTCCTGTGCCTTCCTATAGAAATTGTCCTGTTCCAATTTGTATGCCAAGGTAGATTCGATAAGCTCTCTTGAAACACGAGCAGGATGTCCCAATCTTACAAATTCAATATCTGTACCGGATTTTATAAGGTTTTCCAAAATGTTATCAGCAGCAGTATTAGACTCAGTCGTTGCAATAACTTTGTTACCCCTTGCAGCTTCCTGAAGGATAACTTCAGTCACTGTACGCGTTTTTCCGGTACCCGGTGGTCCATGTATCAAAAAGATATTTTCTGCTCCAATTGCATTTCTAACCGCTTCTTTTTGAAATTCGTTAAGCTCTTTATCATAAAAATCAACTATCTCTGCCTTTTCGATCTTTCGTGGAGTCATTAAACCTAAAATTATTGAAAGCAAACGAAGTGTTTTCTGGTTTTTTATATAAAAAAGATGATCAAGGGTTTTGTCTATTCGCTTGAAAGTTATATCGTTGACATACAGATCTATTCTTATACTGTTACTATCGAATACCCAGTTGGGTGGAATTTCTGTGAAGGCAATTGTAATTGATCTCGAAGTCAATTCTGTTACGGTGCCAGTCAGTGAACTTTTCAAAGGTTCTCCTCTACTTATCAGAACCTCATCACCTGGTGATATCTCAGTATCGATTTCTTTTTTTCTTCCAAACTTGACAAGATAAAAACCACCTATTTCTCTCCCGGCAAAACTTCCCCTTAGATTTAGAATCGCACGGCCACGTCTTTCTCTTTCAAATCCTGAAAATTTCTTTATTTCATCAAGAGTGTTCAAAATCTCAGCTTCTCTTTCAGCTTCAAGAGCCTTCTTAAATTTCTCCGTATATTCCACAAGTTTGGAATAGAATTCACTGTTTTCAAAATTCATTCTTTATACTCCTCTGAATTGTATTTTTCAACGATCTTTGGCCTATACTTTTCTCCAACTCTTTTATCATAAACTTTTAAGAAAATAAAAGACACTATCAGTGCGAGTAAGCTACCAAGAAAACCGTAAAGTTCGTTTTTAAAGATAACGATGAAAAAAGTTAGGAATGCCACGAATATAATCAGAGGTATTCCGTATACTAAAGATGAGAGTTTAGTAACAGAGAAATCTCTATGTTCAACCACAACAATATCTCCTACTTTGAGATCGAGAGATTCCGGTTTCACAGCTTTTAAAGTGAGTTCTTTACTGCTCTCAAGAAGATTACAACTTTCTTTTGAAACACAGTGATTGCAAAGTGAAGATCTCGAAAATCTTAATTCGACAGTGTTCTTGTCTATTAGTTTTATAACTCTCATTACTTCTCTCAAGTTTACCACCTCTAACTCACCAGCAGAAATATCAAATCATTTACATTAGTTCCCGTTGGGCCAGTGAAAATGAGCCCTTCCACAGTTTTCAACGCATTATAGGAATCGTTGTTTTTCAGAACCTCGTCTAAATCTATACCGGCTTTGCTTAATTTTTCTAAAGTCTTGCCATCAACTATACCGCCAGCAGCATCAGTTGGTCCATCTGTTCCATCAGTTCCCACAGAACAGATCACAACATCTTCAAGTCCTGCTATACCTTCTGCTGCTGAAAGAGCAAGCTCCTGATTTCTCCCACCTTTACCATTTCCAGTAACATGTACGACCGTTTCTCCACCCATTATTATCGCGCAGGGCTTTTTCAGAGGAAGGGAATTATTTTTCTCTTCTCGGGCTATTGAAGCTATGAATCTTCCAGCTTCCCTCGCTTCGCAATCTAAAGTTGTGGTCAAAATCATCGTGTTGTATCCAAGTTTTTTTGCAATTTCCTCAGCTTTTATACAAACGGTTTTAACGCTTCCAATAATGTAATGTTCCGCGTTTTCAAGAGATTTTGGAGTTTCTTCCATGAGCTCGTTCAATAAATTTTCATCAACTTCGATACCATACTTTCTTATTATATTTATGGCATCTTCACTTGTGGTTTCATCAGGATACGCAGGGCCAGATGCAATACTGTCAAGACGATCTCCAAGTACATCAGATAAAATTAAGCAAACCACCTTCGCAGGATAGACTTTTTCTGCGAAACGTCCTCCTTTAACTTCTGATAGATGCTTTCTGATCGTATTTATCTCAACTATGTTTGCTCCGCTTTTTAAAAGTTGTTCCGTGATTTTTTGAAGCTGTTCAAGCGTAACACTACCTTTTGGTTTTTCAAAAAGGGCTGAGCCACCTCCAGAGATTAAAAATAGGACAATATCGTTTTTCGAAAGATTTTCGACAAGTTTAAGCGCCATTTCAGTAGCTTTGATAGAATTCTCATCCGGGATCGGATGACCAGCCTCGCATATTATCAAATCATCTATTGGGCCCGCATTGTGAGCGTACTTTGTTATCACTATTCCTTTTTTTATCCTCTCTCCAAGAAATTCTTTAGCTGCCTTTGCCATACGCCAGGCGGCTTTACCAATTGCAACAAGAACGATTTTTTCATCATGTAATTTGAGACTTTTTAAAGTCTCTAAAACAGCATTTTCGGGTAAGACAGATTCTATAGCTTCGTTCAAAATCTTAAAAGCATCACTTTTCAAGTTTTTCAACATAACACCCCTTTAGAATATCAATTCTTTACGATTATATCATTATCGATAAAATGTTATACTTTAATGAAAGGAGGAAGGGAGATGGAAGAGATAATAAAGGTCAGTGATTTGAAAAAGTATTACGGTGATGTCAAAGCAGTTGATGGAATTTCATTTGAAGTTTTCAAAGGAGAAGTTCTTGCAATTTTGGGTCCCAATGGTGCAGGAAAAACAACCACAGTAGAAATACTTGAAGGCCTTAGAAAAGCTGACTCAGGAAGAATATATTTTTTCGGTAAGGAAGTTAAAAGAATTGATGAGAAGATCAAAGAACGAATAGGCGTTCAATTACAGAATACATCGTTTTTAGAAAATCTAACAGTTAAGGAAACCTTGAATTTTTTTGGAGGACTTTATCAGAGACGTTTACCAACATCACAGTTGATTGAAATGGTATCGCTCCAGGAAAAAGCAAAAAGTCTGGTTAAGAATCTTTCGGGCGGGCAACTTCAAAGACTTGCACTTGCAACTGCGCTTGTAAATGACCCTGAAATAATTTTTCTAGATGAACCAACTACCGGATTAGACCCTCAGGCAAGAATACTCATATGGGATAACATCCTGAAACTTAAAAATTCAGGAAAAACAATCATTTTAACCACTCATTACATGGAAGAGGCAGAAAAATTAGCAGATAGAGTAATTATAATCGACCACGGAAAAATCATAGCCAAGGGAACCGTTGAAGAACTGATAAGACTCATAAACAGGGAAAGTTTTATAGAATTCAGTGTAAGTACTTCAAATCACGCTGAATTTTTTAAAGTTTTTCCCGAACTTAGAAAGGTTGAAAACAACAACAGATACGTGCTATCAACGAACAATGTAGAAAAAACTCTTATGGAACTTTTGGAAAAGGCAAAAGAAATGGGAATTGAAATTGACAACGTAGTTATAAGACGTGCAAATCTTGAAGACGTATTTTTGAGTTTAACTGGTCACTCTTTGAGAGATTGAGGCGATAAAAATGAAGAAGACCATGACGATGATAAAAGCTTTTTTAAGAGAAAACTTCAGGTCTTTTGAATCTACTTTCTGGAGTGTGTTTTTTCCGATAGTCCTGTTTTTCATACTCGTCTCGGTTTTTGGAAATCTCTCGACCTCGGCTTCGATAGAATTGAAACTTGGTGTAATCGTTCAAGAAAAACTGGAAGCGTTTGGTAAAATTTTCGAGGATATCTTAAAAAACATTTCAAATGAAGGACCTTTCAATCTGAAATACTATGATGATTTTGAAAAAGCTCAGAAAGATCTTATAGTGGGAAATCAGGATGTTTTTCTGGTTATTCCAAAAGGTGTGAATGCCAGTTTATCGAGCGCTTTTTTATTTAAAACCCTGAAGATTGAAGATGTCGCTCTTGAAATTTACTACGTTGCTGAAAGACAAACCTCCGTTATAGCTGCCGAAATCCTTGCTCAGATATTCGATGAAGTTAATATAGAAATTCAAAGGCGTTCAAACAGGAATTTTAAAGAAATCAAAATTACGGATACTCAGGTTAAAAATCAAAACCAATCTACCTTTAGTTACAAAGATTATATTTTTCCCGGAATAGTTTTAATGACAATTTTATCTGTTTCACTTTTCAACCAAAATATAGGCCTTGCATATAACAAAGAGAGGGGAACAAACAAAAAACTTTATACAACACCTATAAAACCTTTGCAATACTTCTCTTCTTTTCTGATCACAATGCTCGTTATTATACTCATATCACTTGTTTTACTCTATGTTTTTGCGATTTTTGTTTATAAAGTCAACGCTTCCAACATTTTAAGCTCAAAATTTATATTATCAATTCTCCTTTCGATGATCACTCTTTTGTCTTTCGGTATGATGCTAACTTCTATTTTTAAAAAGACTTCGACCATAGTAGTTACAGGACAGATTATGAACCAAGTGTTGATGTTCCTTGGAGGACTTTATTTTCCGGTCTTTGATGCACCCTGGGCAATAAGATGGATCGTCTATCTACTTCCAACGACTTATTTAGGTGAACTGTTGAGATGGTGTATTGGATACAAGATATCGAACATTCCTTTTCAACATCTTTTGATAGTACCGATGGGATGGATTTTATTTTCAATTGTGATCTTCTCTGTCAATTTTAAGAAGGTGATGGGATATGAGTAACAAAAAATTCAAACAATTCTACTCTGTTTTTATAGCTTTCACAAAAGATTCTCTACGTAATAAAATCGAGACTTTTTTCTCCATACTCTTTCCCATACTGTTTTTCGTGTTGTTTGGTTTTATCTTCGGAGGAAATCAGGATTATTCAGGCGAGAAAATAGGTTTCTTTATCAGTGAAAATGTTCCTGAAAATATCAAAGAGCAGATTTTAAAGAATGATGCCTGGGTAGGTGTGAATTACGATTCTTTCAATTTATTGAAAAAATCTGTTGAAAACAGCGATATCCTTTTGGGTGTAAAGTTAACCGATTCTGAAATTGAATTTATTTACTATTCGTCAGGGCCTTCAAGAGATTCGAGAATTCAGATGATGAGAACAACGATTGCTGTCTTTTTAAGGAAGGTTTTAAACAATGTTGAGGATGTTATGAGCATAAAAAAGATTCCGGTTAAAACAGGAAAAATTGCTTCGAACCAGATGAGCTACTTAACTGCTGGAGTCCTTGCAATATCGCTTTTATCATCAGGGATGTTTTCCATGATTACTTTGTTTGGCAGTTACAAGCGAAGAGCAATACTTAAGAGAATAATTTCATCACCTGTCAATAGAACAACATTTATAGTAGGAAGTATTTTAACCAAACTTCTGATAAGTTTCATCTCCGTTCTTGCTGTAATAATTGTAGGATTCCTACTGTTCAATCTCAGGTATTCTTTCAACTGGCCTTTATTTTTATTAGTTATAATCAGTTCCGCATTTGGGATGATGGCACTCGGCATATTACTTCTTATTTTATTTAAAAAACCTGAAGCCGCTCAAACGGCAGGAAGTATTCTGATGACCTTAATGGTATTTTTTTCAGGGGTTTACTTTCCAGTTGAATTTCTGCCAAAATCCTTGCGAATCGTTTCATTTTTCCTACCGGTAAAATATGTGGCTCAATCTTTCAGGTACACAGCAGGTATAGAATACATGAATTTTGGTTTATTTATAGCTATAAATCTTCTTTTTCTGATTGCTGGAATTATTTTAATTTCGGTAACGGGCAAGCTATTTTTAAAGGAAAATTAAAACGTTCGTGATAGAATAAGACTGGATTTGTTGGATAAAACAACGAATACTTGAAGGGAGGAATTCTGAATTGAAACTTAAAAATCCCGGAATCCCCACAGGAGTATCTAATCGACATGTTCATCTTAGTCAGGAAGATTTAGAAATTCTGTTTGGTATGGGCTATGAACTTACGCCTATAAAAGATTTAGGACAGCCCGGTCAGTACGCATGCCAAGAAACTGTGATAATCGTAGGTCCAAAAGGTGCTATTGAAAAAGTAAGGGTTCTTGGACCTGTAAGAAAAGAAACGCAGATTGAAATCTCAAGAACGGATGCCTTCAAACTTGGCTTAAATCCACCGGTTAGAGACTCTGGCTTGCTTGATGGAACGCCTGGAATAACCTTAGTTGGACCTAAAGGTGCTGTTGTGAAGGAAAAGGGTGTTATCTTAGCCAAAAGGCATATTCATATGACACCTGAAGATGCTCAAAAATATGGTGTTAAAGACAAAGATCTAGTGGCTGTTTACTGTAAAGGTAACGACAGAGAACTTATCTTCAAAGATGTTCTGGTGAGAGTGAGTCCAAAATATGCTCTTGAATTTCACGTTGATACAGATGAAGGAAATGCTGCAATGTTAAACAACGGTGACCTTGTATGGATAGTTGAAGAATTCTAACAAGAATAAGAAATTGAAAAAGCAGGGATTTAAGATCCCTGCTTTTTTATTTGCCTTTTTTGAAATCGACAAGCTCCATAGATACGTCACCCTGGGGAAGTTCGACTTTCAAGAGCATTTTCAGATTTTTACTGATAATCCAGGTTATCTGTGGCTCATCGTTGATTATAAGCGTAAACTTCTCCCCCTGATACTTGCCGACCTTCTCTGTTCCTTCGTACTTTACGACTATTCCGTACATTTCAAGGGTTTCAGGATTTTGTAGATTCACAAGATTTAGAAATTCTTCATACGCCGGATTGAAGAAATATAAAATATAACTCGCGTAAGTTGATCCTGCAATGTCATCAAGTGTCAATTCCTCAGTACCACCCGGTATAGAAAACCTCGTCGATGTGGTTACTTCGTATTCGCTTCCTTTCTTAATCAGAGATATCCTGTAATAAAAGATTTGATTTTCATAATTTACTTTGTATTCTATGTATTCAAAAGTTCTTATATCGAACAAAGCATTAGAATAAAGATAGCCAATTGATATTAATAGAAAAACAATAAGAAGAAAAATTTTCTTCGTCATCCCCCTCCCCCCTTTCCTTAAAATTAATCATTTAGCTCTATGACAGCCGTTTTATCAGTCAAAAGGTCAAATACAAATTCCCGCATTATATTTTCACGAGTTATTCGATAATCTCTATCTGTTTCTATAGGGTAATAAGGAATTCTAATTATTCTATTGAAACGAATCAAATTCTTCTGGATTAAAAGTTTCACTTTACTGCTTGATGGTACATCTTCAAGGGTGATTTGATACCTTGAGCTGTATGACATTTTCAATTGGTCTTCAATTGCCGCGAGTAGTTCTTTCTGTCTCCAATCGAGAACACTGGTTTTACTTTCCTTGATTTTCTCAAAATCTCTGTTTACGTGTGTTAGAGAATTTCTGAATATATTTGTTTCTCCATATATAACGAAAGAAATAGGAATGTTTCTTTCAGTCAAAATCTGTAAGAGTTTATCAACAGAGTTCACACTTCCATTTGTTTTATCTTGCCAATCTGAATCAAGACCATCTGTAATCACAACTATTCCATAGGGTATGTTTTTCACTACCTGTGAGTTCAAAAGCGTAAGTATAGTATCGTATAAAGGTGTATAGCCCCATACTTCTCTTCTTTGGAGCTTCCAGTTTTTATCAACTTTTCTGATCCAGTTAGAGTTGAAAACAAATATCTCGGTATTTTTGAAATTAGACTTGATATTTTCTATTAGTTCCTCAAGTTCTTCTAAACTTTCTCCAGCTTGATCAGCAATACTGTCTGATAGATCAATTAATAGAAGTAGCTTCAATTCTTCAGGAAGGTTAACCTGGGGCTGGTAAATTTCTTCAATTTTAAACCTCAGCATTTTACCATCTCGATCCAAGATTTTTATATCCGAGTCAGATAATGGTAATGAAATTCTATTTTCATCTACAATTTTCAAATTTATCTTATCAGGCGCATCGAATATAACTTCACTTCTCTTCTTTAAGATACCTGATGGTTTTCTGTAGAAAGGAGAAACCCTGAAATCGAATATTTTTTCGGCTCCCTTGCAGGCTTTCAAAACCACCGGATAAGATCCATCAATTACATAGATATCTGTTTTATTGTTTTCGAAGCTATCATAGAAAAACCTTACAGGTGAATCCAATAATTCACCTGTCCTGTTGGAAATGTATCTGATTTTTGGAGAGGGTTTTATCATTTCAACCTGAATTTCTGTAGCTCTCTGATTGTTCTTAAATGTGCTATCCACAACTGTCAATATAGAATTTATTGTTGATATTCCTTTCACGTTCGAATTGAAGGTGCTATCTTTCAAAAATAAATTCGAATTAACCATTCTTATGCCTTCTATATTTTTATCTGAATGTATCCCAGTTAAAGTAGCTGTAGAATCAAGGAAATAAAGTCCTGTTTTTCCATCATTAAAAGCAATACTATCTATCTTTATTATGGAAGATTCAGCTTCAACAGCAAAATCATATTTTGAGAATGTGGAATTCCGAATCTCTATTTCCGATCCCATTGCTCTCACAGGATTTTTGGTCGAGATGAAATTTGAATCTTCTACAATCAACTTACCTTTTTGGATTTCAATCACTTTGTTCAGATTATCAAACTTCGAAGATATTATACTGACACTTGCATCTGTTGCCTGAACAAAAGAATCAAGATCCGAAAGCTCAAGTCCTCTTATTTCTACATAACTCCCCTCATATGCTTTTATTCCAAGCCATTTATTGTCAGTTATTTTAAGATTGTTAACCAACAATTTTCCATGAACCTGAATGGCTGAAATTTCGGAAAATACCAATTCAACATCTTTACCTAATATAAGTTCTCCGTTTTTCAAAATTTGAATATCTTTCGAAATTAAATAAGGTCCTCCTTCTTTTGAAACAATAATCCGTTCATCTATCGTATCAGGAAGTTCATTTCGAGCAGGTAACACATCAAATCTTTTAGCATCAGATATTAAACTCTGATTGTGCTGACTGAAAGCTCTAACAGTAAATATATATTCACCAGGTTGTGGTAAAGCTATCAGTTCTTCCTTTTTTGGACTCTGAATGACTATAGAAAATTCAGAGGAATTGACATTGTATTCGATATAATCTCCGACAGCTTCTACTTTCACAAGGACTTCATTGACACCTGTTTGCCTTATTTCAAGTATCTTTGGTTTTGATAACGGTGTTTTGAATTTCAGTATTTCTCTACGGAAACTTTTTCCAATATCATTAACCACTTCAGCACTGACAACATAATCTTTATCGAATTCAAGATCCTTCAATTCTAAATTCAGTTCGTTAGAACTACCTGAATACACTTCTTTATCGTTCAAATACAGATAAATTCTTCCATTGAATTTGGAAAACTTTAATTTCAAATTCACATCGTTTCCTTCGTTTAAATAATTCAATTCTTTCTCTAAAGTATCTGGTATCTTCGGAATATCGACTTTTAAAATTTTCTGTGACATGTTATCGTAATAATCCTTTGCAATAACTTTCACTTGGATTGAATCGGGAATATTTTCTGATTTTTCAAAATCGTAGACCACCAGATTCGTTCCTTCATAAGTTATAGATGCCGGTTCGCTGAGTGAGACTATGTATCTTTCAACATCCTCTGATATCGAAGGAAGCCAGGAAATTTCAAGCTTACCTTCCTCATACTTTGCTTTAACTCCCATTGGTGGAATCGGTGGTGTAGCATCTACAAAAACGGTATAACTGCTTTCGAAGGTTTGGTTGAATTTATCGACAGTCTTTATAAATATTATGTGTTCACCATCCGTTAAATCGTGAATTTCATTCGATTTTATCCATTCATTTTCATCGACTTTAACAAAGATTTCAACATCTTTCAATTTTGAAGGAATTTCTAAGTCCAGGTCCTTTTTGTTATATCTTTGAGGCAATTGAAGATCCAACACCGGTGCAGCAGGTTTGTAAAGTGTGAGAATCTTTCCAATGACACTTTCAAAAAACACAGGAACGATACTGTAAGAAGCCTCAGAAGTTTCCCAAGGTATTTCTATGAAATTATTCACAGTTTCATAGGTGTGATTCATAGAATCTTTTACAATGTATTTGATAGATTTATAATACTTGTTTTCAGGTATCTTCCAGGAAATTTTGAGTTTCTTCGAAGCGACGTTCACATTCATGGTCGCATCTTCAATCTCAGGTAAATCTGGAAGCTCTATCAAAATTTCGTTTTCACCCGATACTACAGTTGAAGTGTATGTGAGAACAGGATCACCATCTATAAGAATCTTGAAATCATAAACTCCTGGAATAATGTCTTTAGCTTCAAATTTGTAATCCTCAGTCAAGGTTGCTTCAGTACTGTCAAATTCTACTTTCATTCTTTCAGCTTCTATATCAAACGGCAAAATGATTCTTCCATAAAGATGGGCTGGTTCTCTGAATGGTCCTATTTCAACCTTATAAGATGCACCATAGATTTTGTTAAAAAACACGGGCTTTATTTCGTAAAGATGCGATTCAAAAGGTCCAAACTCTTCTGTGTATTTTAATTCCGATGTGCTTCCAACTTTTTTTCCATCTTTGAACACTTCATAGACATCAGCTTTTATGTCTCCAGATACTTTCCAGGTTATTGTAAGTACTTTTCTGTTCTCATCATAAGAATAATCAACTTTGCTAATTTCCGGAGGATTAGGGAGCTCGAAAGAAAGTTGTTTGTTTTCATCAGAAACACTTAACTCTTTCTCCAGTATTTTAGTTTGATAGAAATAAATCTCAAAATTGTGAGAACCTTTTTTTATACGTGGTATAAGGACCTTCCAGTCATTAACAGGGTACTCTTTATCATCTATTTTTATTAAAAGGTTCTCCTGATCAAAAATTCCGGAGGTTTTAATATTCAAAGTAAGCTCGGTATAATTTAAAAATTGAAATATAAGAACTAAGATTATTACAACCCCAACTATTGAGGCTATTAAAAGCCAGTATTTTCTCATAATTTCCCCCCACTCTCTGAAACTTTTATACTAAGATTATAGCATTTTTGAATCTTTGAGTTTGTGAACGTTGTTGTGTTAAAATTAAGTGTAATCTAACATGACTTTATTCAATAAAGGAGGAATTGAAATGGTCGGAAAATTTCCTGATGGTTTCATTTGGGGCGTTGCGACTGCTTCCTATCAAATTGAAGGCTCTCCATTGGCAGATGGAGCAGGAATGTCTATCTGGCATACATTTTCGCATACACCTGGAAACATCAAAAATGGTGATACAGGAGATATTGCCTGTGATCATTACAAAAGATACAAAGAAGATGTAGAACTGATGAAAGAGCTCGGAGTAAAAGGTTATAGATTTTCCATAAGTTGGCCGAGAATATTTCCAAAAGGTTCTGGCGAGATAAATCAGAAAGGATTGGATTTTTACAACAGATTAATAGACGAGTTACTGAGTAAGGATATTATACCTTTTATCACCATATATCATTGGGATTTGCCTTTTGAATTACAGCTCAAAGGTGGATGGGCTAACAGGGATATAGCAGACAGATTTGCTGAATACTCTAAAGTACTTTTTGAAAATTTTGGTGATAGAGTAAAACATTGGATAACCCTCAACGAACCCTGGGTTGTAGCTTTTGTTGGGCACCTCTTTGGAATCCACGCTCCTGGAATGAAAGACATATTTGTCACTTTTCATGTTGTACACAACCTTCTAAGAGCACATGCTAAAGCTGTCGAAGTTTTCAGGAATACTGTAACCGATGGTAAGATCGGTATAACACTTAACAACACTGCTGTTACGCCTGCAAGTGATAGTCCCGAAGATAAACTTGCCGCTGAAACGATGCATCAGATGAACAACTATCCGCTGTTTCTGAATCCGATTTTCAAAGGCAATTATCCCGATAGAGTCCTTGAAAATGCCAGACAATTTTTACCAGAGAATTTTGAAGAAGATCTTCCGGAGATTCAAAAATCCATAGATTTTGTTGGTATAAACTATTATTCTGGTTCCTTGGTTAAATACGATCCAGAATCACCAATGATGAAAATCAAAGTTGTTCCAAGAGATCTTCCAAAAACCGAGATGGGTTGGGAAATCGAACCAGAGGGATTTTACAGAATATTGAAAGGTGTACATGACGAATATTCTCCAAAAGAGATCTATGTAACCGAAAATGGAGCAGCCTTTGATGATACTGTCGAAGATGGTAAAGTTCACGATGAAAACAGAATAGATTACCTCAGAAAACATTTTGAACAGGCACTTAGGGCTATTGAAGACGGTGTCAGGTTGAAAGGATATTTTGTCTGGTCTTTACTCGATAATTTTGAATGGGCCGAAGGATACTCAAAAAGATTTGGCTTGGTTTACGTTGATTATCCTACTCAAGGACGTATACTCAAAGATAGTGCAAAGTGGTACAAAGATGTAATCAAAAACAACGGTTTCTAAATTCTATGATATGAGTACTCATGATAAAATAAGGCTATGCATCTGGGAATGAGGTGATACTTAATGGATAAAGATTCCATAATCTTGCGTTTGAAAAAGGTAGAAGGACAGGTAAGAGGTATAAGGAATATGGTAGAAAGCGAAAGAGATTGCAAGGATATTTTAATACAGGTTACAGCGGCAAAGTCAGCCCTGAACAAAATAGCCGAGGAAATAATGAGAGATTACACAGTGAAATGTCTTGGAGAAATTCAGGATGCTGATAAGGTTAAAGTTGATGATCTTGTGAAAACTATAGTTAGATTCATAAAAGGTTGAAAGGGGAAGAGAATGCCTTTAAATTACGGTGATGATGTTGTAATAATGTTTGATGATGGTTCAACTTATCTCATCAAATTAAATGAAAACTCTCAATTCGGTACTCATAAGGGAAACATAAAACATTCAGAATTGGTGAATAGAAATTTTGGTGATGTTTTTGAACTGAACGGAACGTATGTATACATACTTGAGCCAACAATCGTAGATTACATATTCAAAATGAAAAGAAGAACACAGATAGTTTATCCAAAAGATAGTGGTTTTGTACTGTTGATGCTTGACATAAAAGAGGGCGATAGAGTTATAGATGCGGGTGTTGGCAGTGGTGCAATGTGTGGACTTTTAGCAAGGTATGTTGGAAATACGGGTAGAGTATTTGCTTACGAAAGAAGAGAAGATTTTATAGAACTTGCAAAAAAAAATCTTGAAAGATGGGGATTGCTCAACAGAGTAGAATTTAAAAACAGAGATATTTCAGAAGGATTTGACGAGGAAAACGTTGATGCATTCTTTCTTGATGTTCCAGATCCGATACCACATATAGGAAACGTCTGGAAAGTTCTGAAAGGATCTGGCAGACTGGCAGTGCTGTGTCCAACGACGAATCAGGTTCAAGATGTTATCAAAAAAATGCAACAAACAGGTTTTGCTCGAATAGAAGTTTGGGAAAACCTTTTCAGACAGTACAAACCTAATCCAAAAAGGCTGAGGCCATTTGATAGGATGGTTGCACATACCGCTTATCTGGTTTTTGGCATCAAAATCAATCAGGAAGAAAAGGGAGTTGATAGCAAATGAAGAGATTCTTGAAAGCATTCGTGGTTTTGCTCATTGTTTTCAGCATCATACTTGGTGCTTGGTCAAGTTCTGCAAAGCTGAAAATGGATGAACTTTACAAAAAATTCCAGCCTTTTTTTGAAACGCTGTTTTATATAAACAACGAATTCTACGAAAACGAAAAAGTTGATTACGACAAATTGCTCGATGAATCAATAAGAGGATTACTCTCAGGATTGGATGATCCCTACAGTAATTATTTCAATCCTCAAGAAAAGATAGAGACAGAGATAGATACGAAGTCAAAGTACGGTGGATTGGGAATGGAAGTTACTTACGACGCTAAGTATAAGGCTATACGAGTGGTTACTCCCATGGACAATACACCAGCTGAAAAAGCAGGATTGAAACCGGGTGATCTGATAATAACTATAGATGGCTCTCCCGTTAACAAAATGAGTTATCTGGAAGCAGTGAATCACTTGAGAGGCGAACCTGGCACAAAAGTTAAGATTGAGATTTATCGTGAAGATGAACAAAAAACGTTTGAAATTGTAGTTGAAAGAGCTTTGATAAACATAAAAACTGTTAAATACGAAGTTATAGACACACCTGTTGGAAAAGTGGGATATCTGAGATTGGTAAGATTCAGTGAACCATCTTCACAAGAGATGGACAACGCCCTTAATGAACTCCTTAAGCGGAACATTGTTGGGCTTCTTTTTGATCTAAGAAATAACCCTGGCGGACTTTTGAGTGCGGCAATAGAGGTTGCAAGCAAATTTATAGATGAAGGGCCAATAGTAAAGGTTACCGGGACAAATAATTTTTCGAAAACCTACAATTCTCTTGGTAACGATTATCCAAATTTACCAATGGTTGTACTTGTCAACAAAGGGAGTGCTTCAGCAAGCGAAATAGTCACAGGAGCTTTAAAAGATCACAGAATAGCCACAGTCGTGGGTGAAACAACCTTCGGTAAAGCTGCCGTTCAGACGGTTTTGCCATTATCCAACGGTGCAGAAATTTGGTTAACCACTGCTCATTATTTCACCCCTTCTGGACTTGATATTCATAGAAAAGGTATAGAACCTGATGTTGTTGTAAAAGCTGTTCAGGAAAATGACAGTAAAAGCGCAACTGATACAACGGCAGTTTCAACTGATATAGAAGGAAAATATTTAACAACCACCAAGGCCGTTATAGATCTTGAAAAAGATGCTCAATTGAGAAAAGCTCTCGAAATAATAATAAACAAAATCACTGAAGGGTTGATACAGGCAGGCTGATGTTGAAACTTTTTGAGGATATATTCGATGTCATATTCAATCCTGTTATCTTTTTTAAGAAAAAGTGTCTAAAACCTGATTTGAAAAGAGCCATGTTCAGCTTTATTTTAAGTTTGTTGACATTGGTTGTTGCTTCTATGCCAGTTTTTCGTTACATACTTTTGCCTTTGAACGAATTAGAAGCCTTTATGTTAGTTACTGTAATAACTGTTTTATATTTTCTATTAAGTGCGGGCCTGTATCTTTTGGTCTTTGAGATGTCTGATAGAAACTTAGTTGCGAGAAAACTTATGTTTACTTTTATTCCATTCATGTTTTTACCTGTTTCGATCATTTTTTTGGATTTTTCAAGTTTTACCTTCAAAGCTATTGGAATTGGTGTGTTAGTGATCATATTTTTCTGGACATTTTTTCTCGAAAGACTGGCACTTTTTCCCGATGGATTTTCTGAAAATAAAAAAAAGCATCTTTTAATAAAGATTTTGAAGGATGGAACGATGGCTTTTTTACTGATTTTATTCATAAACTAATCAACAGGGGGTGTCAACTATGAGAAAGCTTCTTGTCTTGGCGATTCTTTCATCAATAATGTTTGTGGCAGTTTTTGGAGGAATAATCGACGAAATCAAATCCAGAGGTTATCTTGTTGTTGGAACAGAAGCGACTTTTCCACCGTTTGAATATTACAACGAAAACAACGAAATAGTCGGCTTTGACATCGATATAGCAAGAAAGATAGCAGAAGCACTTGGAGTAGAATTGAAAGTGGTTGATACAGCTTTTGACGGATTGATACCAAGTCTTCTGACGAAAAAGCTTGACATGGTTATAGCAGGTATGACCATAACCGAAGAAAGGGCGAAGGTTGTCGCTTTTTCTGAACCTTATTTCACAGCTGGGCAGGTTATAGTTGTTAGAAAGGGAAGTACACCTATAAAAGATTTCGAGGGACTTAAAGGGAAAGTTGTAGCAGTGCAGCTTGGAACAACTGGGGATCTTGTAGTTTCAGAACTCAAAGGCATCAAGGAAGTGAGAAGATTTGAAAAGTTCACAGATGCATTCCTTGAGCTTAAAAATAGAAGAGTTGATGCGGTTGTACTGGATTCTGCTGTTGCAAAGGCATACGTTTTGAGCAATCCGAATCTTGAGATAACCAGCGACGTTCTGAGTTCTGAACAGTATGGTATAGCTGTAAGAAAAGAAGACAAAGACCTTCTTGAATTCATCAACAAAGTACTCGCAGATATGAGGAAGAGTCCTTACGATCTTCTGATAGAAAAATGGTTTGCTGAATGATTTTTCAGGGTTCTGATATAATATTAAAGCCTGGGATGAGGCAAGAAACTCATCCCAGATTTTAATTAAAAAATTGTAGGAGGTGTAATAATGAACGTTATAGCGGTATTATTGCTTGCTGTATCAATGCTTTCCAATCCAAATGGTGCACTTTTTGTAGACGATTACGGTATCTTCGTAGCAGAAACAGGGAAATTAGGTGCGATGGATGGTAAAATACTCGTTGTAGAAAACCTTATGGGTGACAAACATGTTTTAGCTTCAACAGGTTTGATCGATCCAAAAGGTATGACTTTTGATTATTGGAACAAAATGATAATTGTTACCGATGGAGATAGCTTGAAAGCCGTTGATCCTGAAAACGGAAAAGTTACAGTTCTGTACGGCCCAGAGGATTTTCCTGTTGAGCCAAAGTATTTGAATGGTGTTCTATGGAATGACGGTAAGATATACGTTACCGACACAGAATTGAACAAGGTTTTTAAGATAGAAAATGGCAAAATCGAAGAACTGGTAAGTCTCAAAAAACCAAGTGGTTTAGCAATTGGAAATGATGGAGAACTTTATATAGCATCCTTCGCCGATCCCCAGGGACAGATATACAGGTATAAAGATGGACAGTTGAGGATCTTTGTTAAGGAAGCCGACTTGAATGGAACCTATGGATTGTATTTCGATAAAAGAAGAGGATTTTTAATCGCTTCGGGATACTGGTCTGGGAAACTCGTTTTTGTAGAACCAAGCGGAAGGATTATAAACAAACTCTCAGGTAAATTAAGACATCCCGCAGGAATTTCTTATGATCCTGCAAACATGTACATATTCATTGCAGACGCTGATAGAAATTCGCTTTTTGTGTACAAACTCAGAGATGATTTCAGAAATGTAAATACAAGAAATGAACCTGGTGCCTGTTCCGTATGCGGAAAATAAATTAAAGAAGTGAGGGAAATTCTGAATGCTTTTTTCAAAATTATATGCACCAACTATAAAGGAAAAACCGGCTGATTCTGAAACCATAAGTTATGAACTTTTAACGCGTGGTGGTTTCATAAGAAAGGTTGCGGCAGGTATTTATACATATCTGCCGCTTGGTTGGAGAGTTATAAAGAAGATAACAAAAATAGTTGAAGAAGAAATGGATAAAATAGGTGCCCAGGAATTCATGATGCCGATTATTCAGCAGGCTGAAATCTGGAAAGAAAGCGGAAGATGGGAAGATTATGGACCAGAAATGATGAAGCTTTCTGACAGGCATGGAAGGGAATTCACACTTGGGCCAACTCACGAAGAAATGATAACCTTCATAGTAAGAAATGAACTTCGTTCTTATAAGCAGTTACCACTCATTCTGTATCAGATAAATCAAAAATATCGTGATGAGATAAGACCAAGATTCGGTTTAATGAGGGCAAGAGAGTTCATAATGAAAGATGCTTACAGCTTTCACAGTGATGAAAAAAGTCTCGAAGAAACTTACCAGGATTTCTACAGAGCTTATTCTAAAATTTGTGAAAGATTGGAGTTAAACTATATTTCTGTTGAAGCTGATACCGGTGCAATTGGTGGAACAGATTCACACGAGTTCATAATATTGGCTTCCACTGGTGAAAGCGATATATACGTTTGTGATAGCTGTGGTTACTCGGCAAGTGAAGAAAGGGCGCAGTCGAAAATACCTGAAAACATTCCTGAAGAAATTGAGCCACTTGAAGAAGTTCCAACTCCCAATGTAAAAACCATCGAAGATGTGAGTGAATTCCTTAAAGTTTCGAAAGAGAAAATTGTCAAATCTCTTCTTTACGTTGGGAGAAACGGTTATGTAATGGCTTTGATAAGAGGAGATTATGAACTTAACGAATCAAAACTCAAGAGTCTTTTGAAAGATCAGACCTTAAGGCTTGCAACTCCTGAAGAAGTTCAAAGAGATTTTGGAGTGCCCATAGGTTTCATAGGTCCTGTAGGTATTGATGGAGTGAAAGTACAGAAAGTAGCGGATTTATCCATCAAGAACCTGAACAATTTCGTTGTTGGAGGTATGAAAGAAGATTATCACTACATAAATACGAATCTTAACAGGGATTTTACGGTGGAACTTTGGGGAGATATTAGAACGGTAAAGGAAGGAGAAGGCTGTCCAAAGTGTGGAAACCAATTGAGACATACTAAAGGAATAGAAGTAGGGCATATATTCAAACTTGGAACTAAATATTCTGAAAAACTCAATGGCTACTTTGTAGATGAAGAAGGTAAAAACAAACCGTATCTTATGGGATGTTATGGTTGGGGAATTTCAAGAACACTTGCTGCGATAGTTGAACAACTTCACGATGATAACGGGATAATATGGCCTATCAGTGTGGCACCGTACACAGTTGAAATAGTTATAGTAAATACATCAGATGAAGAACAGAGAACCTTTGGTTTTAAACTCTATGAAATTTTAAAATCAAGGAATTGTGAAGTCCTTCTTGACGATAGAGAAACTTCCGCTGGTTTTAAGTTCAAAGATTCTGATTTGATTGGATTTCCAATAAGAATCACAGTTGGTAAAAAACTCAAAGACGGTAAAATAGAAATCAAAAAAAGATACGAGGAAAAAGGGGTAGAAGTCTCCATTAAAAAAGGCTTGGAAGAAGTTGTCGATTTAATTGAAAAAACGATCGAAGAGTACAGTACAAAATTCATTCAAAACAATTTAACCATATCTTAATCTTTTCTTCTGATATAAGGGTTTGACATTACGTTTTTTGTGATGTAAAATTACGCTTGGTTATTTATTTTTAGGTAAAAGGGAGGGTAAAAACTTAGATGCCAACGATAAATCAATTGATTCGTCATTCAAGGAAAAAGTTAGAAAACAAATCTAAGTCTCCAGCACTTGGCGGAAATCCTCAAAAAAGAGGTGTTTGTGTCAGGGTATCAACCATGACACCTAAGAAGCCAAATTCCGCTTTAAGAAAAATTGCGAGGGTTAGATTGACAAATGGTATAGAAGTAACAGCTTACATTCCAGGTATAGGGCACAATCTTCAAGAGCACTCTGTCGTTTTGATAAGAGGTGGAAGGGTTAAGGATCTTCCAGGTGTCAGATACAAAATAATCAGAGGTACACTCGATGCAGCAGGCGTTGAAGGAAGAAAACAGAGCAGATCAAAATACGGTGCTAAAAAACCTAAAAAACAATAGTTCGAGGAGGGAGTAAGGTGCGTAGAAGAAGAGCTGAAAGAAGACCCGTTCAACCTGATCCATTGTACAATGACACACTGGTTAGCAAGTTCATAAATATGATAATGTGGGACGGAAAAAAGTCAAAAGCACAGAAAATAGTTTATGGTGCTTTCGAATACATAAGGGAAAAGTTGAATAAGGACCCACTTGAAGTATTTAAACAGGCTGTTGAAAACGTAAGACCGATCCTTGAAGTTAGACCGAGAAGGGTCGGTGGAGCAACTTATCAGGTTCCAATAGAAGTTCAGGAACCGAGAAAGACTTCTCTTGCTTTGAGATGGATTGTTGCTGCTGCAAGAGCCAAACGCGGAAAACCAATGTATTTACGTGTTGCCGAAGAGCTTATGGATGCTTATGAGAACAAGGGAGTAGCAATCAAAAAGAAAGAAGATACACACAGAATGGCAGAAGCCAACAGGGCATTTGCACATTATAGATGGTAATCACAGAACAGTATTGGAGGGAAAAATTGTGAAGGAGAGGCTTGTGCCTCTTGAGAGGATAAGAAATATAGGGATAATGGCACATATAGATGCTGGGAAGACAACGACCACAGAAAGAATATTGTATTACACTGGCAGAAAGCATAAGCTTGGTAGCGTTGATGAAGGAACTGCTACAATGGACTGGATGGATCAGGAAAAAGAGCGTGGTATCACTATAACATCTGCAGCAACGACATGTTTCTGGCGAGATTTTAGAATAAATATAATTGATACGCCCGGGCACGTGGATTTTACAGTCGAGGTTGAAAGAGCCTTAAGGGTTCTTGATGGTGCTGTGGCTCTTTTCGATGCAGCCGCTGGCGTTGAGCCACAATCCGAAACTGTATGGCGTCAGGCTGATAAATACGGTGTCCCAAGAATCGCATTCATGAATAAAATGGACAAAATAGGTGCCAACTTTGAAATGGCAATTCAAACTATGGTTGAAAAATTGAATGCTAATCCTGTTGCTATTCAACTGCCTATTGGTTCAGAAGCCAATTTTGAGGGGGTTATCGATCTTGTTAAAATGAAGGCAGTTTACTGGTTGAATGAAGATGGAACACAGTATGAATATCGAGACATCCCTGAAGAGTTACTTGAAAAAGCAGAAGAAGTTCGTGAAGAAATGATAGTGGCTTTATCCGATGTTGATGATGAGCTCATGGAAGCTTATATCGAAGGTGAAGAGATTTCAGAAAATAGATTAAAGGAAGCTATAAGACTTGCAACACTTCAAAGAAAAATAGTACCAGTTCTTTGTGGCTCTTCATACAGAAACAAAGGTGTTCAGTTACTCTTGGATGCTATAGTTGATTATCTACCATCACCGCTTGATTTACCACCTGTTAAAGGCTGGGATCCAAAAACCGGTGAAGAGATCCTAAGGAACCCCTCGGAAAACGAACCATTTTCGGCTCTCGCATTTAAAATAATGGTTGATCCAATGATAGGTAAATTAACATATTTCAGGGTTTACTCTGGAAGATTGGAAAAAGGTAGCTACATATACAATTCCACTCAGAACATCAAAGAAAGGGTATCGAGACTGGTTTTTATGCATGCAGATAAAAAGGAAGATGTTGACTACATCAGGGCAGGAGATATAGTTGCTGCCATCGGATTGAAATCTACAAAGACAGGTGATACCCTTTGCGATGAGAGTTCACCGATAATTCTTGAAAAAATAGATTTTCCCGAACCTGTTATATCCATAGCAATTGAACCTCTTACAAAGGCAGACGAAGATAAATTATCCAAAGCGTTGCTTGCACTTGCAGAGGAAGATCCAAGTTTCAAGGTTTACGTTGATGAAGAAACGGGTGAAACACTTATTGCCGGTATGGGTGAATTACATCTTGAAGTTTTAATTGAAAGATTGAAGAGAGAATACAACGTTCAAGTAAGAGTTGGTCAACCACAGGTTGCGTATCGTGAAGCAATAACTGATAATGTCGAAACTGAAGGAAAATATATAAGACAATCAGGTGGAAGAGGACAATACGGTCACGTTAAAATCAGAGTGGAACCGATCGACTTTTCAAAGGAGTTTGAATTTGAAAGTCAACTGAAAGGTATGACGATCCCCAAGGAGTATTTCCCTGCAATAGAAGCAGGTGCTAAAGAAGCGTGCCAGAGTGGACCTTTGATTGGTGCACCGGTTTTGGGTGTTAAAGTTACACTGCTTGATGGTTCCTATCACGAAGTCGATTCATCAGAGCTTGCCTTCAAAGTAGCCAGTTCTATGGCTGTTAAAGAAGCTCTGCATAAAGCCAATCCGGTTTTGCTCGAACCTATAATGAAACTTGAGATAACCACACCTGAGGAGTACATGGGCGATTTGATAGCTGACTTAAACACCCGAAGGGCAAAGATCGAAGCTTTTGAGACAAGAGGGAATCTTAGAATAATCAAGGCATTCGTACCTCTGGCTGAGACCTTCGGTTATGCAACTGCTCTGAGATCTTTAAGCCAGGGAAGGGCAACTCATATAATTCAATTCTCGCATTACGAGGAAGTCCCTGAAAAAGTTCTCGAAAAAATCATCAAGAAAGTTTAACCTAAAATATTTTTTAAGGAGGGAGATTTTAGAATGGCAAAGGAAAAGTTTGTAAGAACTAAACCACATGTTAACATTGGAACCATAGGACACATAGACCATGGTAAAACCACATTAACAGCAGCGATAACAAAGGCTCTGAGCTTTAAAGGACTTGCAAATTACGTACCATTTGACAACATCGATAAGGCACCCGAAGAAAAGGCAAGAGGTATAACAATTAACGTTACCCACGTTGAATACGAAACCGAAAAAAGACATTATGCACACATTGACTGTCCAGGTCACGTTGACTACATAAAGAACATGATCACAGGTGCAGCACAGATGGATGGTTCTATACTCGTTGTCGCTGCAACAGATGGTCCAATGCCACAGACACGTGAACATGTCCTTCTGGCAAGACAGGTTAATGTCCCTGCGATCGTTGTTTTTCTCAACAAAGTGGATATGGTCGACGATGAAGAACTGATTGATCTCGTTGAAATGGAAGTTAGAGACCTTTTGAGCAAATATGAATTCCCCGGTGATGAAGTACCTGTCATCAGAGGATCAGCTCTTAAGGCACTTGAAGCAGATAATCCTGACAACGAATGGGTACAGAAAATATATGAACTTATGGATGCAGTTGATAACTATGTTCCAGAACCTACTAGAGAAGTTGACAAACCATTCTTGATGCCAATAGAAGACATATTCACAATAACCGGTCGTGGAACAGTTGTTACAGGTAGAGTTGAAAGAGGAAGAATAGTGGCAGGAGAAGAAGTCGAAATAGTCGGATTGAGACCAACTATAAAGACAGTTGTCACAAGTGTTGAAATGTTCAGAAAAATACTTGATGAAGGTATCGCTGGTGACAACATTGGTTGTCTTTTAAGAGGTGTGAAAAAAGACGAAGTCGAAAGAGGACAGGTTCTTGCGAAACCTGGCACTATAACACCTCACACAGTGTTCAAAGCACAGGTTTACGTTTTGAAGAAAGAAGAAGGTGGAAGAAGTACACCATTCATGAAAGGTTACAGGCCACAATTTTACATTAGAACAGCTGACGTCACAGGTGATGTAATTGAACTTCCAGAAGGTGTTCAGATGGTAATGCCTGGTGATAACGTTGAATTGACAGTAAAATTAATCAAGCCTGTTGCTCTTGAAAAAGGTATGCGTTTTGCCATAAGAGAAGGTGGAAGAACAATAGGAGCAGGTATTGTTACAGAAATCATCGAGTAAAAAACCAGAAATAAGAGGAGTGGATTTCCACTCCTCTTACCTTCTGTAATTTAAGAGGAGGGGAATTAAAAATGCCAGGACAGAAAATCAGGATAAAACTTAAAGCATATGATCACGAGCTTCTTGATCTATCTGCCAAAAAAATAGTTGAAACTGTTAAGGAAACAAATGCAAAGGTTTCAGGACCAATACCTTTGCCAATTGAGAGAACTCTTTACTGTGTTTTAAGGTCTCCGCACAAGCATAAAGACTCGAGAGAACATTTTGAAAAAAGAGTACATAAGAGATTGATAGACATACTCGAACCAAGTCCTAAAACAATAGACGCACTAATGAAGATAGATCTTCCCGCAGGAGTCGACGTAGAGATCAAACTCTAAATGGAGGTGTAAGGAATGAAAGCCATTCTCGGACGTAAGATCGGAATGACAAGGGTTTTCAAAGACGGTGTAGCAATTCCGGTTACCGTTATAAAAGCAGGTCCTTGTTATGTGGTCCAGAAAAAAGTTGAGGAAAAAGACGGATATAATGCAATACAGGTAGGATTTGAAGAGATAAGTGAGAAAAAGGTTAATAAGCCTTTGCTTGGCCATTTCAAAAGATTCGGAGTTGGACCATTCAGAATTTTAAAGGAGTTTAGAGTGGAAAATCCCGACGATTATCAGGTCGGTCAGGTCATAGATCTTAACATATTCAACGAAGGGGAAAAAATAGATATAACTGGCTGGTCAAAAGGTAAAGGTTTTCAAGGTGCTATGAGAAGATGGGGATTTTCTGGTGGTCCTTCAAGTCATGGAACAAAATTCGTTAGAGAACTGGGTTCTATGGGTGCTGCTACACATATTTCGAGAATTATAAAAGGTAAGAAAATGCCTGGCAGGCTTGGAAACGAGAGAATCACAATCCTCAACTCTGAAGTTGTGAAAATAATACCAGAAGAGAATATAATAGCGGTCAAAGGTGGCGTCCCAGGATCGAGGGGCAGTCTCGTTATAATACGAGAAGCGAAAAAAGTTAAAGCCCCGAAAACAAAGTAAGGAAAGCAGGAAGGAGGATTTTTAATGGCTCAGATTGATATTTTGAATCTGAAAGGTGAAAAAGTTGGAGAGCTGGAAATAAGAGAAGATGTTTTCAACATCGAACCGAATACAGATGTTATGTTCAGATACGTTGATATGCAACTAACTAACAGAAGAGCTGGTACTGCTTCAACAAAAACCCGCGGTGAAGTTTCTGGTGGCGGAAGGAAACCCTGGTCCCAAAAACACACAGGAAGGGCAAGGGCTGGTTCTATAAGAGCTCCTCACTGGAAAGGTGGTGGAGTTGCACATGGTCCCAAGCCAAAGATTTGGAATAAAAAATTACCGAAAAAAGTAAAAAAACTTGCTTTGAAATCTGCTCTCAGTGTTAAATTCAGAGAGAAAAATTTAATTGTTTTAGAAGACCTTAGATTCGATAAACCTAAGGCACGTGAAATGAGAGATGTTTTGAAAGGTCTTGGACTCGATAACACTTATTCACTTTTCGTCCTCCCGAAAAAGGAAGACGCTTACGTGAATGTTAAACTCTCGGGAAGAAACTTCCCCAACGTTAAAGTTATCATTGCCGACAATCCTAACAATGGAACACCAGGTATCGTGAAAATAGACGGTTTGAATGTTTATGACATAATAAGGCACGAAAAACTTGTTCTAACGGTTGATATGGTTAAGAAGATTGAGGAGGTGCTGGGAGGATGAAAGAGAAGGTGACATACTTTGATGTCATTATTAGACCATTAATCACTGAGAAATCAACCTCCCTTGGTGAAAATAGAACATATGTTTTTGAGGTTGATAAAAGGGTTAATAAATCAAAAGTGAAAGAAGCCATCGAGAAAACCTTCAATGTTAAGGTAGAAAAGGTGAACATTATAAACGTAAAGCCTAAGCCGAAAAGACAAGGTATTTTTGAAGGAAAAAGTAGATCCTGGAAAAAGGCAATAGTTAAATTGAGAGAAGGTTACACTATACAACAGCTCGAAGGTTTACACTAATGAAAGGGGAGTAATAAGATGGGACTGAAAAGATTCAAACCTTATACTCCTGGTAGAAGGTTTATGATAATATCAGACTTTTCCGATATTACCAAGAGTGAACCAGAAAAATCATTGTTAAAGCCTTTAAAGAAAACAGGTGGAAGAAATCATCATGGTCGCGTGACTGTGAGACACATAGGCGGCGGCCACAAAAGGATGTACAGAATCATAGATTTCAAAAGAGATAAACTCAACATACCTGCAAAAGTTCTGGCAATAGAATATGATCCGAACAGGTCGGCAAGAATAGCCCTTTTGATGTATGCTGATGGTGAAAAAAGGTACATACTTGCACCAAAAGGTTTGCAGGTAGGAGATACCGTAATGAGTGGGCCAGAGGCGGAAATAAAAGTTGGGAATTCACTACCGCTGGAAAAAATTCCCGATGGTACTATAATTCATAATATTGAATTAAAACCTGGTAAAGGTGGACAACTTGCACGTTCAGCTGGGACTTATGCTCAATTGATGGCAAAAGAAGGATCATACGCGCTCTTAAGGTTACCTTCCGGAGAATTGAGAAGAGTCCATATTAGATGTATGGCAACTATTGGAATGGTAGGCAATGAAGACCATATAAATGAAGTAGATGGAAAAGCAGGAAGAGTCAGATGGAAAGGTATAAAACCAACTGTCAGAGGTATAGCTATGAACCCCGTTGATCACCCCCATGGTGGAGGTGAAGGAAGAAGTAAAGGTGGTAATCATCCACAAAGTCCTTGGGGTGTCCCAGCGAAAGGTTATAAGACACGAAGGGGCAAAAGACCATCCGATAAATTTATCGTGAGAAGAAGAAACGAAGTCTGAAAGGGGGTGTAGTTCGTGAGCAGATCTCTAAAAAAAGGATTATATGTTGACCCGAAGTTGATGAAAAAGATCAGAAAATTGAATGAATTAGGTGAAAAGAAAGTCATAAAAACCTGGAGCAGAGCTTCGACAATTGTCCCAGAAATGATAGGACATACAATAGCAGTCCATAATGGAATGAAACACATCCCCGTTTATATAACAGAAAATATGGTTGGACATAAACTCGGTGAATTTGCGTTCACAAGAAGATTTGGTGGTCATGCCGATAAAAAGGCTAACAGGGGTCAAGTAAAGTAAGGAGGGACTCAAATGGCGCACTTAAAAAGATCTATTTTCCATAGAGAAAGGAAATTGAAAGAATCGCAGCAACCTGTTATAGAAGCAAGAGCAACGGCAAAATATGTTAGAATATCCCCAAGAAAAGCGAGATCAGTTATAAATGCGATAAGAGGTAAAAAAGTTGAAGAAGCGTTCAAGATTCTTGAACTTTCTCCTAAGAAGGCTGCGAGATTGATATACAAAGTTCTGAAATCTGCCGTGGCTAATGCTGAAAACAATTTTGGACTGGATGTGGATTCTCTTTATGTCAAAGAGTGTTTTGTGAACGATGGACCAAGGCTCAAAAGAATCTGGAGAAGAGGAAGAGGTCGGGCAGACATAATTCAAAAAAGATTGAGTCACATAAATGTTGTTGTTCGTGATGCCTCTAAAGAGAAAGTATTGGTTGAAGAGAACAACGAGACTACTGAGTGAGGTGAAAATTGGTGGGTCAAAAAGTACATCCGAAAGGATTTAGACTTGGTATAACCACAGATTGGTCTTCCAAGTGGTTTAACGAGAAGAATTACAGCAGTTTTCTACTTGAAGATCAGAAAATAAGGAATTATATAAAAGACAAATATTTTCACGCTGGCATAAGCGAAATTTATATTGAAAGACCTAGTGCACAGAATATAAATATAACTATAAAAACAGCAAGAGTTGGAATTTTGATAGGTAAGAAAGGTTCTGAGGTTAAGGAACTGAGAGAAGAGTTACAAAAAATGACCGGTAAAAAAGTAGGAATAAACATAGAGGAGATCAGAACACCTGAAATAGTTGCTCAGCTGGTGGCTGAAAACATCGCAGCGCGAATCGAGAAACGTGCTTCCTATAAACAGGCCATGAAAAGATCTATAAGTAACGCTTTGAGAAAAGGTGCAAAAGGTATCAAGGTAATGGTTTCGGGAAGATTGGGTGGTGCAGATATAGCAAGAACTGAATGGTACAGGCAGGGAAGAGTTCCTTTACAGACTTTAACAGCTAAGATAGATTACGGATATACAGTAGCAAAAACAAGATATGGAATTATAGGCATAAAAGTATGGATCTTTCTTGGAGACGATAAATCCAAGTCGAAGTAATCAGCTATTCTGAGAGGAGGTTATATGAGATGTTAATGCCTAAGAGAGTTAAATATAGAAAACAACAACGCGGTAGATTAAAAGGAAAATCCAAAGGAGCAACCGAAGTACATTTCGGTGAGTGGGGGTTAAAGGCTCTCGAATCTCACTGGATAACCGCACAACAAATCGAAGCGTGCAGGGTTGCTATGACAAGGATTCTGAAACGTTCAGGGAAGATATGGATAAGGGTTTTTCCAGACAAACCTGTCACTGCTCGTCCACCTGAATCACGTATGGGTAAGGGAAAAGGAAATCCTGATAAATGGGTTGCTGTTGTGAAGCGTGGAAGAGTCATGTTTGAAATTGGAGGAGTTTCTGACGAGTTAGCGAAAGAAGCTCTAAAATATGCGGCAGCTAAATTGCCAATAAAAACAAAAATAGTCCCTCGCTTCACATTGGGAGGTGAATAATAATGAAAGCAAGCGAACTCAGAGGATTGAGCGATCAGGAACTCCTTGAAAAATTAGAAGATGCCAAAAGACAGCTGATGAATCTTAGATTTCAGCTCGCTATAGGACAGCTTGATAATAATTCAAAGATAATGGAGACTAAAAGAGACATAGCAAGGATCAAAACTATTTTGAGAGAAAGAGAACTGGGTATAAGAAGGTAATTTGAGGAGGATGATCAAAGTGCCAAGAAAACGTATGACGGGAACCGTTGTTAGCGATAAAATGGACAAGACAGTTGTAGTAAGTGTTGAAAGGCTTTTTCAGCACCCAAAATATAAGAAATACGTTAAAAGAAATAAAAAATACAAGGCTCATGATGAAAACAACGAATGCAAAGTTGGAGACGTTGTAGAAATAGAAGAAACAAGACCATTGAGTAAAGAAAAACGCTGGCGAATAGTAAGAGTTGTCAAAAGATCCGTTCTCACTGAAAAAGAAATTCAAGAAGCTGAGGAGGATGATGCCTCATGATTCAGCAAGAATCAATATTGAATGTTGCAGATAACTCGGGTGCAAAAAAGGTGTTGGTTATAAGAGTTCTTGGGGGTTCTCATAAGAAATATGCAAGAATAGGTGATATAATCATCGGTACTGTAAAAGAAGCGGTACCCCATACCGACGTTAAAAAAGGTGATATTGTAAGAGGAGTTATAGTCAGAACAAGAAAAGAATACAGAAGAAAAGATGGAAGCTATATTAGGTTCGATGATAACGCTGTGGTTCTGATAGATAAATTCAACGAACCAAGGGGTACAAGAATTTTCGGACCTGTTGCAAGAGAGTTAAGAGAAAAAGGGTATATGAGAATAATATCTCTGGCCCCAGAAGTTTTGTGAGGTGATAAGAAATGAGGATAAAAAAAGATGATGTTGTTGAAGTAATAACAGGCAACGATAAAGGAAAGCGTGGAAAAGTGTTGAGGGTAATACCAAAGGAAAATAAAGTGATAGTTGAGAATATAAACATGAGAAAAAAACACCAGAGACCTACTCCTTCTTTAAGAGAGGGTGGAATAATTGAAAGAGAAGAACCGATATATATATCCAAAGTAATGGTAGTATGTCCATCCTGTGATAGACCAACAAGGGTAGGAATCAGAAAACTTGAAGATGAGAGAAAGGCAAGATTCTGTAAAAAATGTGGAGAATTAATAGACAAAGTATAGAAAGGGAGGTGAACCCGGCTTATCCCGTGGTGCGAAGCACGGGAAAAGAGGTCGGGAGGAAATATGGAAGTACCTTTAAAGAAAATTTATGAAGAAGAAGTAGTCCCTGCGTTGATGAAAGAATTTGGTTACAAAAACAAGCTTCAAGTTCCCAGGCTTGTTAAAATTGTTTTAAATATGGGAATTGGTGAAGGTTCAAGAAACAGAGATATAATCGAGCAGCACGCTAAAGAAATGGAATTGATAGCAGGTCAAAAACCTGTTATTACAAAGGCGAAAAGAGCTATCTCTAACTTCAAGATAAGAAAGGGTATGCCTGTTGGTGTGAAAGTTACTTTACGTGGAAAGAATATGTACAATTTCCTTTATAAATTGATAAATCTTTCTTTACCGAAGGTTAGAGACTTCAGAGGTGTTAACCCAAATTCGTTCGATGGAAGAGGAAATTTCTCTATGGGTATTACAGAACAACTTATTTTTCCTGAAATATCACCAGATCAGGTTAAGAGAATTCAGGGAATGGATATCATAATCGTCACGACCGCAAAGACCAATGAAGAAGCAAGAAGATTGCTCGAATTGTTGGGAATGCCTTTTAGAAAACAACAGTAAGTTGGGAGAGGTGAATAAAATTGCCAAGAAAAGGTATTATAGAGAGATGGAAAAAACCTAAGAAATACAAGGTCAGAGAATATACAAGATGTAAGATTTGTGGCCGACCAAAAGCCGTCTACCGTGAATTCGAATTGTGCAGAGTATGTTTCAGAAAACTGGCACACGAAGGAAAACTACCTGGCGTAAAAAAGGCCAGCTGGTAAGTTATTGGTACAAAGTAAAGGAGGGAGCTTAATGTGGAGTGATCCCATTGCTGATATGTTGAACAGACTCAGAACAGCGAACTTAGTCTTTAAAGATAATGTTACCGTTCCCGCGTCTAAATTAAAGCTTGAAATTTGTAAAATCCTTAAAGACGAAGGTTTCATAGCCGATTACAAATACATAGAAGATGGCAAACAGGGAATAATAAAGATATCTATGAAATACAAAGGTGATAGAAGAAACAGGGAAAGAGTAATAAATGGAATAGTGCGTGTTTCAAAAAGTGGTAGGAGAATTTATGTAACGAAAGACAAACTTCCGAGAGTTAAAGGTGGACTCGGAATAGCAATAGTTACTACTTCAAAAGGAGTTATGACTGACAAAAAAGCAAGAGAACTTGGAGTTGGCGGAGAAGTCATAGCTTACATCTGGTAATAGGAGGTGGGTAATAATGAAAACCGCTGTTTCGAGACTTGCAAAATATCCTATAGATATTCCAAGCAATGTAGAAGTGAAGATAGAAGGCAATGTGATAACTGTTAAAGGTCCAAAAGGTGAGTTGAAAAGAGAAATAAATGAACTTGTTGAATGTAAGATAGAGAACAACCAGATTCATGTTTCACCAAATATGAGTATGTTGAAAAGAAAAAGCTTCGCAAAAAATCTTAGAATTTTCACTGGTACATACTGGTCACACATAAGAAATATGATAAAAGGTGTAAGTGAAGGTTTTTCAAAGGAGCTGGAAATTGTTGGTATTGGATATCGTGCTCAACTGCAGGGTAAAAAGCTGGTCTTAAACCTTGGTTATTCACATCCTGTAGAAATAGAAATTCCAAATGATTTACAAGTAGAGGTTCCAGAGCCAACCAGAGTGATAGTCAAAGGTATTGATAAAGAAAGAGTAGGACAGTTTGCTGCAAACATTAAAGCTTGGAGAAAACCGAACGTTTACAGTGGTAAGGGCATAAGGTATAAAGGTGAAGTGATCAGAACCAAAGTCGGTAAGAAGGTTTAATGGAGGGTGATCGTTGTGATTAAAAGAATAAATAGAGAGGCTTTGAGGAAAAGAAGGCATCTTCGAGTCAGAAAAAAAGTTTTCGGAACACCTGAACGCCCAAGGTTGTGTGTTTATAGAAGTGAAAAACATATTTACGCCCAGATAATAGATGACACAGCAGGACATACCATCGTCAGTGCCTCAACTCTCGATAAAGAACTTAAAGATTCTCTTGCGAAAACATGGAACAAGACAGCTGCGAGAGAAGTGGGAAAACTCATTGGAAAGAGAGCACTGGAAAAAGGTATTCAGACTGTGGTTTTTGACCGTGGTGGTTTTAAGTACCATGGACGTGTTAAAGAACTTGCTGAAGGTGCTAGAGAAGCAGGATTAAAGTTTTAGGGAGGGATAAATGAATGCCAAACGATTTTGAAGAAAGAGTTGTTGAGATAAGAAGAGTAACCAAAGTCGTAAAAGGTGGAAAAAATCTTCACTTCAGAGCTTTAGCAGTCGTTGGAGATAGAAATGGCAAAGTTGGAATAGGAATTGGAAATGCAAGAGAAGTCCCTGAAGCTATTAGAAAAGCTATAACGGATGCCAAGAAAAATTTAATCAGTGTTCCTATAATAAATGGCACGATACCCCACGATATTATTGCAAGACATGATGCAGCGAGAATTGTTCTAAAGCCAGCCACACCTGGTACTGGAATAATTGCATCTGGTTCTGTCAGAGCGGTAGTTGAGCTTGCAGGAATTCAGAATATATTAACAAAGAACCTTGGATCAACAACAGCTTTAAACGTTGTCAGAGCTACATTCGAGGGACTCAAAAAATTGAAAGCGCCACAAGATATTGCAAAGTTGAGGGACATATCAGTAAAAGAAGTATTCAAAGGTGCAAGTAAGGAGGGATAAAAATGGCTAAGTTAAGAATAAAACTTGTTAAGAGTCCTATAGGTTATTCTAAAGACCAGAAAGCAACGGTTAGAGCCCTTGGATTGAGACGATTGAATTATGAGGTCGTGAAGGAAGATTCACCGCAGATAGTGGGTATGATAAGAAAAGTAGCACATCTTTTAAAAGTAGAAAAAGTCGAAGAATAAGGAAGGAGGTACTTCAGATGAGATTAGAAGATCTCAGACCAACACCTGGTTCAAGACAAAAGTCAAAGAGATTGGGAAGGGGTCATGCTTCAGGTTTAGGAAAAACAAGTGGAAAAGGTCATAAAGGTCAAAAAGCACGAAGCGGTGGAGGAGTAAGGATAGGATTCGAAGGTGGTCAAACTCCAATATACAGAAGATTACCTATGAAAGGATTCAAAAACATAAATAAAAAGCACTACTGTGTATTGAACTTGAAATTCCTTGAAGAAAAATTCCAGCCGAATCAGGAAGTAACACCAGAATTACTCTTAAAAAAAGGCTATGTAAAGAAAATCATGGATGGTATAAAGATACTTGGTGATGGTGAACTTTCAAAACCTTTAATCATTAAGGCTCACGCATTCAGTAAAAAGGCAGTAGAAAAAATCGAAGCTGCTGGCGGAAGAATTGAGGTGATCTGAAGTGTGGAAGGCTCTGAGAAATGCCTTCAAAATACCTGAACTACGTGACAGAATAATATTCACACTCCTTGCGCTTATAGTTTTCAGGCTTGGTGTTTACATACCGATTCCTGGTATAAACATAAGGAGTTGGGCACAGTTTTTTGAATCATTCAGAACCGGTGCCGTTGGAGGACTTTTCAGTTTCTTTGATGTCTTTGTAGGTGGCGCCCTCAGTCAGTATTCTATATTCACGATGAGTGTTACACCTTATATAAATGCATCCATAATTTTACAGCTTTTAATGGCGGTTGTTCCAAAGCTCAAAGAAATAGCTCGTGAAGGAGAACAAGGAAGGAAAAAGTTGGCAAAATATACAAGATATTTAACCGTTTTACTCGGAGGTCTTCAGGCTTTCATGTTGTCGTTCGCAATAAGTAGAAACCCGCAACTTATTGCTCCAGGTGTATCGCCATTTGGGTTCGTACTTGTATCCACAGTAACTTTACTTGGTGGTACCATGTTCCTGCTGTGGCTTGGTGAAAGAATAACCGAAAAGGGTATAGGGAACGGAATTTCTGTTTTGATATTTGCAGGAATAGTCTCAAGATATCCACAGTACTTTGGCCAAGCACTTATTGGTGGCTTAAATGCTCTGGATTGGATATTCCTTATCGTGATCGTTCTTGCGGTTGTAGTTGGAATAATAATGGTACAGCAGGGTGAAAGAAGAATAACCATACAATATGCAAGAAGAATAAGTGGTAGAAGAGTGTACGGAGGCCAATCGACTTATATTCCTATTCGTGTGAATCAGGGTGGTGTTATCCCAATAATCTTCGCAAGTGCGATAATGGTTATCCCAAGTGCACTCGGTACTTTGACTAATTCACCAACTGTTCAATCACTTTTTGCTACAGGTTCTGTTCTTTATCTTGTACTTTATGCAGCATTGGTTTTCTTCTTTACATACTTCTACAGTATTGTCGTCTTTGATGTTCATGATGTATCTGAAAATATTAAAAGCTACGGCGGCTTTATACCTGGTATAAGACCAGGAAAAAGCACTGAAAACCATATTCAAAAGATATTGAACAGAGTAACTTTCATAGGCGCTTTGTTCCTCGTTATAATCGCTTTGCTCCCATACTTAATAAGAGGTGCTGTGGGTGTTAACATATGGCTTGGTGGTACCTCTGCCCTGATAGCCGTTGGTGTTGCTCTTGATGTTCTCCAACAAATTGAAACACATCTTATAATGAGACACTACGAAGGATTCGTTAAAAAAGGTCGACTCAGAGGAAGGAGGTAATTTAGATGAATTTGCTCTTTATGGGACCTCCGGGGGCAGGAAAAGGCACCCAAGCCAAGAGAATAAGTCAGAAGTACAATATACCCCATATATCAACCGGTGATATGTTGAGAGAAGCCGTTGCAAAAGGTACGGAGCTTGGATTGAAAGTTAAGGAAGTAATGGAACGAGGCGAACTTGTATCTGATGAGCTCATAAACGAAATAGTTGAGGAAAGACTTTCACAGAAGGACTGCGATAACGGTTTCATACTGGATGGATATCCCAGAACACTCGTACAGGCACAGAGTCTTGATGAAATACTTAAAAAACTCTCAAAAAAACTTGACAGAGTGATTTTTGTAGATGTCCCAGAGGAAAGGTTGGTTCTTAGGATAACCAGTAGAAGAGTTTGTCCAAAATGTGGAAGAGTTTACAACCTGATAAGTTTGAAGCCAAAAGTTGATGAACAATGTGATGATTGTGGCGTGAAATTACTTCAGAGGGATGATGATAAAGAAGAAACAGTTCGTCAGAGATATAAAGTTTACATGGAATCCACTCAACCTTTAATAAATTATTACAAAGAAAAGGGTATACTTGAAGTTGTTGATGGAGACAGAGATATCGATGTTATCACAAAGGATATATTAAACATTCTGGAGGAATTGGTTTGATAATCCTTAAAAGGTTATATGAAATAAAGAAGATGGCTCTTGCAGGCAGGATTCTTGGGGAGCTTTTTGAAATATTACCTGATAGACTAAAAGAAGGAGTCAGTACTTTTGAAATTGATAAGTTTATAGAAGAATTTATATTTAAAAATGGTGCCAGACCTGCTTTTAAAGGGTATGAAGGCTACAGTTTTTCAAGTTGTATATCCATAAATAATGAAATTATTCATGGACTTCCTTCTAAAAACAAGATCATCAAGTCAGGAGATATTGTTTCTATAGACGTGGGAACCGTCGTTGATGGTTATTATGGTGATGCTGCAAGAACATACATAGTTGGCACACCGAAAAATTTTCTTGACGAAAAACTTGTTGAGGTGACCTTTGAGGCACTTGAGATGGGTATAAAAAATGCTGTGGTTGGAAAAAATATAGGAGATGTTTCTTATTCCATTCAAAATCATGTTGAAACAAATGGTTTTTCAGTGGTTAGAGACTTCGTTGGTCATGGAGTTGGTAGAAAACTTCATGAAGATCCTCAAGTGCCCAATTATGGAACTCCAGGTACTGGTGCAAAAATAATGAATGGTATGACATTGGCATTGGAACCAATGGTTTGTCAGGGAGACTGGAGAATTGACATATTAAGCGATGGCTGGACTGTTGTAACACTCGACGGGAAAAACGCAGCACATTTTGAAGATACAATTGCTATCGTTGATGGTCAGCCTCTTATACTGACGAGGATTGAAGGGGGCTTTTCATGAAGAAAGAAGAAACTATAAAACTTGAAGGAAAGATAGTTGAAGCGCTTCCAAATGCTATGTTCAGAGTTGAACTTGATAATGGTTTTAAAATTCTGGCTCATGTTTCTGGCAAAATGCGAAAGAACTTTATAAGACTCGTCTTAGGAGACAGGGTTGTAGTAGAATTATCACCCTATGATTTGACAAGAGGAAGGATAATATATAGAAAAAAAGCTGGTAGGAGGGAAGAAGACAATGAAAGTTAGAGCTTCTGTTAAAAGAAGATGTGAATATTGTAAAGTTATAAAGAGAAAAGGGCGTGTTAGAATTCTTTGCTCAAGGAATCCAAAACATAATCAGAGACAAGGTTAAGATTCTAAGGAGGGATATTTGAATGGCTCGTATTGTTGGTGTAGAGTTACCTAATCAAAAGAAGTTGTTTATTGCCTTGACTTATATATATGGTATAGGTAGAACAAGAGCAAATGAAATACTACAAGCAACCGGAATAGACCCAGATAAAAGGGTAAAAGATCTTACTGAAGAAGAAATAAGTAAAATAACTCAGTTCATAAATGAGAACTACAAAATAGAAGGTGAACTGAGACAGGAGGTTCAGAGAAACATAAAAAGATTGATAGACATAGGTTGTTATAGAGGTGTTCGTCACAGGCTTGGTTTACCTGTTAGAGGTCAGAGAACCAGAACAAATGCAAGAACCAGAAAAGGTCCAAGACCAGGTATAGGTTCTAAAAAGAAGAAATAAGCGGGAGGTGCTTTTAATAAATGGCTAAAAAAGCTTCAAGAGGTAGAGGGACTGCTAAGAAGAAGAGATTGACCACTGACCGTGGAGTAGCACACATAAAATCTACATTTAACAACACTATAATAACCATAACTGATCCAGATGGAAACACGATAGCCTGGGCAAGTGCTGGAACGGTTGGATTTTCTGGAACTAAAAAGGGGACACCTTACGCAGCACAACTTGCCGCAGATAAAGTTGCAAAGGAAGTCTTGAAAATGGGATTGAAGAAACTCAACGTAGAGGTTAAAGGCCCTGGATCAGGTAGAGAAGCAGCTATAAGAACGTTACAGGCTGCCGGTTTGGAAGTTCAACAAATTAAAGATGTCACTCCAATACCACACAACGGTTGTAGACCAAGAAAAAGAAGAAGAGTTTAATACGAGGAGGGAAATAACGTGGCTAGATATACCGGGTCAGTTTGTAGGCTTTGCAGACGCGAAGGAGTAAAACTTTATTTAAAAGGCCAAAGATGTTATAGTGAAAAATGTGCTTTTGATAAAAGACCATTTGTTCCCGGACAACATGGTTCTGCAAGACAGAAGATGACTCAGTACGCTTTACAATTGAGAGCAAAACAGACTATGAAAAGAATATATGGAGTTCTTGAAAGACAATTCAGAAACTATTTTGCTGAAGCAGTTAAAACAAAAGGTGTTACAGGCGAAAGACTCGTTAAGATAGTTGAATCACGGCTTGATAATGTCGTTTACAGAATGGGTTTTGCTTTCAGCAGAAGACAGGCAAGACAACTTGTAAATCACGGACACGTTTATGTTAATGGTAAAAAAGTTACCATACCATCTTATAGGTTGAGAGAAGGAGATATCATAGAGATAAAAGAAAAGAGTAGAAACATACCTTTTGTAAAAGAAGCTGCTGAATCATCAAGAGAAAGAATAACTCCAAAATGGCTTGAAGTAGATTATGATAACTTCAGAGGTACGTTCTTGAGAACGCCTGAGATCGATGAAATCGAATTGCCTGCAGATGTTCAGGCGATAGTTGAATTGTACTCCAAGTGATACTATTAACTCCAAGGAGGTGAACCTGGTCATTTTGGCCGGGGTTGTTCATGATAGAATATGTAATGCCGAAGAAATTGATAGTCGAGGAAGAGAGAGAAGACGGTGAGTTTTATTATGCACGTTTTTCTCTTTCGCCTCTTGAGAAAGGTTATTCAATAACTTTAGGAAATGCTTTGAGAAGAGTTTTATTATCTTCCATACCTTCTCTGGCAATAACAAAAGTCAAAATACTTGACAAGTATCATGAATACGATACTATAGAGGGAGTAAAGGAAGATATAGTTGAAATATTATTGAATCTGAAAAAGGTACAGTTGAGAGTCACAACTTCTGAAATTGATAAAATCAATCGTCTTGTTGTTGAAAAAAGAGGTCCTGGCGATTTGCTTGCAGGTGATATCAAATGTCCTATTGGTATTGAGGTGGCCAACCCTGAACTTAAAATAGCCACACTCAATGAAGATGCAAATGTTTACATGGAATTATTTGCAGAATTAGGGAAAGGTTATGTCCCTGTTGCAGAGCGCGAAGAGGAAACTGATATACAAATCATACCGATAGACGGTATTTTCAGTCCCGTTATGAAAGTGAATTTTCTGACCGAAAACGTTAGGGTTGGTAAAAGGACAGATTATGATAAACTCATTTTGGAAGTCTGGACTAAAAAGTCTGTAAAACCTTCTGAAGCTTTGAAAAGAGCATGTAACATACTCATAGAGCATTTCAATGTGATAGAAAGAAGTTTAGGAAACGTTCTAGAATTTGGAAAAGAACAGTTCGTAGAGGTTGACAAGACTAATTATGGATTTGAAGAAGAAATTGAAGAAATCGAAGATTACGAGGAAGAACTTGATGAAAAAATAGACGAAGAGATATTCTTAAAACCAATAGAAGAGTTAGAACTGTCTGTAAGATCTCTGAATTGTTTGAAAAGAGATAAAATAGAAACAATTGGAGACCTTTTAAACAGAACAGAAGACGAACTTTTGAGGATACGGAATTTTGGTAAGAAATCGCTGGATGAAGTTAAGGAAAAACTTCAAGAAAAGTTCGGATTAACTCTTAGAGAGAAATAAAAAATATTAGGAGGGTCTGTAATGAGACATAGAGTAAAAAACAAAACTCTTAATAAATACGCAAGTCATAGAATCGCAATGTTGAGAAACATAGCACGTGAGGTCTTCGAACATGGTACTATAATCACAACTGCTCCAAAAGCCAAAGCCGCAAGAGTACTAATTGAAAAAATAATCACGAAAGCTAAAAGAGGAGATATTTGGTCAAGAAGGCTGATCGATAGAGAACTTCATGACAGGCGTCTCACAAACAAAGTTGTAGATGAGATAGCACCAAAGTTCAATGATAGAAATGGTGGCTACACAAGGATTCTAAAACTTGGTCAGAGAAGAGGCGACGGAGCCGAGATGGTTTTATTACAACTTGTTAAGACTGAAGAGGAGTAGATCCAGATCAATTGGAAAGAGTTTTGATTTTCTTCTTAATGGTCAATCTTCTTGGGTTTTTAGGGGGCTTCTTTGGAAAAAACGGTAAATATAAAGTCATAAACTCTTTCAACGAGTACCTTTTTTCGTTGGGGGGAGGGGCGTTTGGTTTTTTGCTATCCCTTTTCATTTTAAAAAAATTCCCTTCCTTTAAAAGTTTGATTTTGATGATAGTCACGAATTTTGCAATTTATGCTTCATTGTTAGCAATAAATGTAAAATAACTTCTAATTTCAGTCGCAATAACAGCTTTTAGTATTGTTGCTGATACAAACATGGGAGGTGTCAATTTGAGCAAAGAGAAAAATGTTGAGGATTTGAACAATCAAGAAGTTTCCTCAGAGAAAGATAATTTCAACGATACCAAAAAGAATAGAAGAGACGAAATAAGAGAAATGGAATTGGATATAAGAAAGTTACAGGATATGAAAATAAAAGATCTTTACAAACTTGCAAGGAAACTTGGCATATCGAATTACACTTCTCTGAGAAAAAAAGATTTGATTTTTAGTATTCTGGATGCTCAGGCAAGAGAATATGGATATTTCTTCGAAGAAGGCGTGCTCGATATTCATCCTGATGGATACGGTTTCCTGAGAAGTGATAATCTTCTTCCCGGCAATAACGACATTTATGTTTCCCAATCGCAAATTAAAAAATTCAATCTCAACACAGGAGACGTCATCTCAGGACAGGTAAGACCTCCTAAAGAAGGCGAGAAATATTACGCTCTTTTACGAATAGAAGCTATAAATTACAAACCGCCATCGTATGCTTCTGAAAGAATAAACTTTGAAAATCTCACACCGATTTATCCGAACGTTCAGTACGTACTCGAAACTGATCCGAACATTTTGAGTACCAGAATCATCGATTTGTTCGCTCCAATAGGTAAAGGTCAAAGAGGTCTGATAGTTGCACCTCCAAAGACAGGTAAAACAACCCTTTTAAAAGAAATTGCAAACGGTATAGCAAAAAACTATCCAGACACTCAAAGAATAGTGCTTCTAATCGACGAAAGACCTGAAGAAGTGACTGATATGAAAAGATCTGTAGATGCACAGGTTATAGCTGCACCTTTTGACATGCCACCAGAAAAACAGATCAAAGTTGCAGAATTGACCCTTGAAATGGCCAAAAGACTTGTAGAGTTCGGCTATGACGTTGTAATTTTGCTTGATAGTTTAACAAGACTCGCAAGAGTCTATAATGTTTACGTCCCACCAAGTGGTAAGCTCTTGTCTGGTGGTGTTGATCCCTCAGCATTGTTTAAACCAAAGCACTTTTTTGGAGCAGCCAGAAACGTTGAAGAAGGTGGTAGTCTCACAATAATAGCCACCGCACTTGTTGAAACAGGGAGTAAAATGGATGAAGTAATCTTTGAAGAGTTCAAAGGCACTGGAAACATGGAACTCGTTCTTTCAAGGTTACTCGCAAATAAACGTATTTTCCCTGCTGTAAATTTGAACCTTTCAGGAACAAGAAAAGAAGAATTGCTGCTAGACGAGAATACTTTGAGGAAAGTCTGGATTCTCAGAAGAATGCTTTCTACTCTCGATGAAGAAGAAGGATTGAACCTGATCTTTAGAAAGTTAAAAGAAACGAAAAGTAATGAAGAATTTCTCGCTCTGATAGATATGGAAAAAGCGAAATAAATTAAAAATCTTCATCATATTTTTTCTTATCTTCTTTCAAAGAAGGTGATACTTTGCCTGCTAACCTGCCACCAGAATATAAAAGGACAGAAGAAAGACTAAAAGAAGCCAAAACAGTTGAAGAAAAAATAGAGATAATTGAAAGACTCATATCTTTGCTTCCTCGTCATAAAGGTACTGATAAACTTTTTGCAGATCTTAAGAGAAGGCTCTCAAAACTTAAAGATATTGCAGAGCAAGAAAGAAAAAAGAAGACAAAAGGTTACGATCCTTTTTTGATAGAAAAGGCCGGGGCTGGTCAAGTTATGATAGTCGGACCTCCCAACTCTGGGAAGTCCTCTATACTTGCAACACTGACAAATGCAAATCCTCAAATCGCTGATTTCCCTTTTTCAACTACCAAACCACTTCCAGGGATGATGGATTTTGAAGATATTCAGATTCAGCTCATAGATTTACCCCCAATAATCGAATCTCATGTAGATCCTTTGATGGTGAACGCGATAAAACGTGCCGATGGAGCAATAATAGTGGCCGATTTATCAAATGACGGTGTTCTTGAAGATACTGACATGGTCATTAAAAAACTCGAAGAAAAAAAAGCAGTTCTTTCATGGGATAAACCTGAAGAACTTGATGTTGGTCGTGATTGGATCAGAAGTTTTATCGTAGCCAATAAAGAGGATTTTGAAGATTCTAATGAACGTCTTGAAATACTTAAAGAATTTTATTCTTCAAGATTCCCAATTCTATCTTTTTCAGCTTTAACTAAAACTGGGATTGAAGATTTAAAAAATAAAATTTTCGAGATGCTGAGTGTGATACGTGTTTACAGTAAACCACCTGGTAAGCCTCCAGATTTCGATAAACCATTCATTCTAAAGAAAGGAAGTACAGTTAAGGACTTAGCAGCAGAAATCCACAAAGATTTTGCTGAAAGATTAAAAGGGGCCAAACTGTGGAACATCGAAGAAAAAACGTATATAATGGTTGAAAGAGATTATGAAATTAAGGATAAAGATGTGATAGAAATAATCGTATAATGGGGGTATATCGTTGAACAGGAAGAATATAGAGTCACTTCTGAGAGAAAAAGGCAAACTGCTTTTAGATGGTGCACATGGTACCTATTTCATGTCCAAGGGGTATACAGAGGAAATTCCTGATCTACTTAATTTGAAAGCAGTCGATGCCGTTTTGAACCATCACGTTGAATATTTAAAAGCCGGTGCAGATATTCATCTTACGAATACCTTCAATTCAAGCAGAGAAAAACTTAAAAAATATGGTATCGAGGACCTTTTTGAAAAACTCAACATTGAAGCAGTCAGAATAGCGAGAAAAGCAGTTGGGGAAAAAGCACTGGTCTTTGGAGACATAGGACCCACTGGTTCGCTTTTAAAACCTCTTGGAGAATTATCCTTCGATGAAGCTTTTGAAAATTTTAGAGAACAAACCGAATTGTTGATTGAAAATGGTGTCGACGGAATAATGCTTGAAACCTTCTCTGACATACTCGAATTGAAAGCAGCTTATCTCGCTGTAAGAGATATTTCAAAAGATATTTTTCTAATAGCTCATCTGACATTCGAAGAAAATGGTAAAACATTGACTGGAACAGGACCAGAAGCGTTTGCTGCTTTGTTTAACGACCTCGATGTTGACGCAATAGGTATAAACTGTTCTGTTGGTCCTCATGAAATGCTTCCGGTATTTCAACAGCTCAGCAAATATTCAAAAAAATTTCTCAGTGTTGAGCCCAATGCGGGAATTCCTGTTCTCGAAAATGGTGTTACCCGTTTTCCAGTCGGGCCAGAAGAATTTTCAAAAGCGATGTTGAACTTCGTTAAATCAGGTGCCAGAATCATTGGAGGCTGTTGTGGCACTACTCCTGAACATATAAAACTTTTGCGAAAATTGCTCGATGAAACCGAAACTGCATCACCAGAAGTAGATGAAGTGGAGTTAATAACGAGCAGAACCAATATGGTAAACCCTTCTGAAAAGTTCATCGTTGTTGGTGAAAGACTTAATTATTCTGGAAGCAAAAAAACAAAAAAATTCATGGAAGAAAAGAACATAGAAGAATTGGTAAAGATAGGCCTGGAGCAGAAAAATTCTGGTGCGGATCTAATAGACGTTAATTTTGGGCTTCAGAGAGATCTTCTATTTTCAAAGGAATTTATAATTCAACTCGAAAACAGATGTGGAATTCCGATATCTTTTGATGTTCAGGATATTCAACTTTTAGAAGAATTGCTCAGAGTGTATCCCGGAAGACCTCTGATTAATTCCTCAAGAGCTCTTGAGAGCGATCTTGAATTGTTTGCCGAACTTTTAAAAAAGTACGGTGGAATGCTTATACTTCTTTCTGCAAAAGATAGTTTTGAAGAGGATTTTGAATACCGTTTCAAATCTGCACTAAACGGGGTTGAGATGCTTGAAAAACTTGGTGTGTCCAGGACTCGAATTTTTGTTGATCCATTGGTTTTTTCAATGGGAGCAGGCCATGATCCGTTGATCACTCTCAGATTGATAGAAAGATTCAATAAATCTGGGTTAAAAACGATAATAGGTCTTTCGAATTTATCTTATGGTATGCCGTTGAGAAAAGATATAAACGCTGTTTTTCTAAGTCTTTCACTTGAAAGAGGGTTGAGTGCGGCAATTATGAATCCGAATGATGAAAGAGTTATGAACAGTTTAAAGGTTTACAATCTGATTTTTGGTAAAGACGAACTGATCTTTTCAGTTGAAAACAAAGAAAGTAATTTGATAAACTCTATTCTATCTGGTGAAACCAAACAACTCAAGGAAATTTTGGAAAAAGAACTTACCCAGAAAAGCTTTGCTGAGTCTGTAGAAGAAATTATAAGACCTGTGATGAGAGAAATAGGAGAACTTTATGAGGCAAATAAAATTTACCTACCACAACTTTTAACTGCAGCTAAGGTGGTTAAAGAGGTTATGGAATTCTTCGAAGAAAAGGAAAAGTCAAAAACAAATCCAGAAAAATCTGAAACTGCGAAAGTGATTCTTGCAACTGTCAAAGGAGACATTCACGATATAGGCAAAAACTTAGTAGCGGCACTGATGAAAAGCAACGGTGTTGATGTTATAGATCTTGGAAGAGACGTTGATTCTGAAAAAATAGTTGAAGTTGCTAAACGTGAAAAACCTGTTTTAATAGGACTTTCAGCCATGATGACTACAACTGTTCCGCGAGTAAAGGAAGTTGTAGAAAAGCTTAAGGGAGAGAATTTAAATATACCGGTAATAACTGGTGGCGCTTCTATGACCGAGAAACTTGCCAAAGAATTTGGAGCGGATTACTATGCACATACCGCTATAGACGGTTTAAGAATTTTAAGGAGTTTGATACATAATGAAAGCAATTTACAGAGAGATTCTGGAAGAACTTAAAAAAAAGCAAATAGCCGATGATCTTTATCTGCCAGATTACACCAGATATTCGATAGTAAATCTGGTGAGTTTCATATTAAAGCACTTTAGAATTGAACCTTTATTTGAACCTTATCCTTTGAACGAATTATTGGAACTGAGTTTGAAAGATAAGATCGTGTTATTTGTGATCGATGCACTTGGATATAACTTATACAGAAGAATTTTTAATCGTTTTAAAAGCAACCTCTCAGTATTCAAAGACATAGATTTTTTTCCAATGACATCCGTTTTTCCTACAACCACAGCTTCTGCGCTAACAAGTTTGAATACAGGATTAACTCCTTTACAACATGGAATGATTGGTTATATACTCTTTCTAAAAGAATTTGGACTTTTGGCAAACATGATCGAACTTGCACCGGTTGGTATGGAACGCGATCTTTTATTGAAATCCGGTCTCAATCCAGTCAAATTCATTAGTGGCCCGACTGTTCATGAATTACTTAAAGAAAATGGAGTTGGTTCATTCACCGTGACAGCTTCGATATTCAAGAACACAGGATTCAACAGAATGCATACGAGTGGCTCGAACGTTAGAACCTACCAGAGTTTTAGTGACTTGTTCTCGACGATCAGGAAGACACTTAAAACAAACAAAGACGAAAAATTTCTTTTGATTGCTTATTGGGGATTGGCAGATACACTTGCACATAGAAAAGGTCCTTTGTCTGAAGAATATGAATCCGAGATCTTCTGGATGCTGAAAATGTTTGAAGACGAGGTTTTAAGTAAAGTTCCACCATCCATATTTAAAAAAACCTTGTTCATGATAACAGGAGATCACGGTCAGAAGCCAACAAGCTGGGAAGACGAGATCTGGCTAATTTCAAATGATGAATTCTGTTCAAAATTGAGTATTCCACCGACCGGTGAACAAAGAATGATGTATCTGTTTGTCAAAAATAGATCAGAATTCAGAAACTTTTTTGAGGACAGATATGGAGATTACGCTATGCTGATCGATTCCATTGATGCAATAAAAATGGGACTGTTTGGTTTAGGAAAACCTCATCCTAATCTTTTGGATAGAATCGGCGATTTTGTCCTTTTAACTAAAAGCGGATACTCTTTCAATTACAGATACACGGGACAGGAAAAAAGCCTGAAAGGAAGACATGGCTCTTTAAGTGAAGATGAACTTTTTGTACCGCTTATACTTGCTGGATAAGAAGGTGTTTAATATGACTGTTGAAACCTTTCTGGATGCAATGAATGAAGGAATAACAGTTTTTCTTATGGTTATCGCACCAGTTCTGCTGATAAGCTTACTGGTGGGGCTTATAATAAGTATATTCCAGACGGTTACACAGATAAACGAGCAGACGGTAACTTTTGTTTCAAAAATATTCGCCGTTTTTATTTCTCTGCTATTTTTGGGGGGATGGATGCTTCAGAAACTCGTTGATTACTTTTATTCTATCCTGTCTTCTTATTTCAACATGATTTAGAATTTAAAAGATTAGGGATGATAGATATGCCACCAGAACTCGCAAATTTTCTCGAAACGAAATTTTTGGTTTGGTTGTTGATAATATCAAGAATATCCGGTTTGTTCATACTAATGCCGTTTTTTAGCGGTGATTTTATTCCTAACAATTTGAAAATAATGATAATTCTGTTTATCTCATGGCTCGTACTACCAGTCGCTCCAACTGTTTTACCTCTTGACACCAATCTTTTTATGGTAGTTGTTATGAGTCTTATAAATTTTATAATAGGTTTTTTGATCGGTGCGATTGTTTTCGTGCTTTTTTCAAGTATCCAATTTCTCGGTGAAGTTTTCGGGCTTCAGCTTGGATTTGCAGTAGCGACACTCTTCGATCCACAGATTTCCGAGGAAACTAACATAATTGGTCAACTACTTTACATGTTAGGTATTTATGTTTTCGTTGCAATAAAAGGTCCTCATCTGATTCTTGGCACCATAATAGGAAGTTTTCAAACGATACCCGTAAATTTTTTCAGATTGAACAACATGGTATTCTATGACATAGTAAAATTAGGTGGAAGAATTTTCAGAATAGGTATGGAATTAGGAATACCCTTAATAGCTTTTATGATAATCGTAACGTTCATAATAGGAATACTCTCTCGTTTGATGCCTCAAATGAATCTCTTTATGGTTGGATTACCTCTGAAGGTTCTGGTTGGTATTTTAATGTTGCTTGGTTTGTTACCGGTAATAGCAGAGGTTGTTTCAGGACTTTCAACAGAAATCATAAAGGAGGTTGAAAAGGTATTAAAGAATTTAGGATAAGGATTGAACTTGATATCTTCCAGGATCCAGATAGAACAGAAAGAGCGACTCCAAGGCGAAGGCAAAGAGCGCGTGAAGAGGGTAGAGTAGCTCAATCAAGAGATTTGAGCATGGCATTAACCTTTCTTGCTATGATCGGATCACTGAGTTTTTTAATCAGGAGTGTTTACAACTTTCTTCTTGAAAATGTCAACTTCTTTTTTTCCTTTCCAGAACTTGACGAATCAACATTCATGTTTTATATGAAAGAATCACTGCTTAGAGCCTTATATAGTATTGGATTACTCTTTGCAGTTGGAGTGGCGGTTTCTTTAATGAGTGTATTCTTGCAGACGAGATTTTTGATAGCTCCAAAAGCTTTGAAGATAGATTTCAAAAGATTAAATCCTGTTGAAGGCTTCAAGAGACTGTTTTCTCTCAGATCTTTGATGGAGTTTTTAAAAAATATTCTCAAAATAGCTTTCATAGGTATTATAGCCTTCATCTTTCTCAAATCAGAATGGAGTAATTTCTTTGTGATGCCTTTTTTGCCTCTTGAAGAATCAAGTAGCAGAATGTTTTACGATATATTTCAGATAGCCATCAGGTGTGGAATAGCACTTTTAGCCATTGGAATCTTCGATTACTTTTATCAGAAATGGGAATTTGAAAGAAGTATAAGGATGACCAAACAAGAAATAAAAGAAGAGTACAAAGAAACAGAAGGAAATCCTGAAATAAAGAGAAGACAAAGACAACTCATGGCAGAAATTATCCGAAGACGCATGCTTCAAGAAGTACCGGAGGCCACTGTCGTTATAACCAACCCTGAGCATATAGCTGTTGCCTTAAAATATGATATTGATAAAATGGAAGCACCTGTAGTCGTTGCAAAAGGTGCAGGTGAAATCGCAGAAAAAATAAAAGAAATAGCTCGTGAAAATGGTGTTCCAATTATAGAGAACCCTCCTCTCGCAAGGGCTATATACAGATTGAGCGAGGTCGGTGATGAGATACCTGTGGAACTGTACAGAGCAGTTGCTGAAGTTATAGCACAGGTTTATAGAATGAAAAGGGTAGAGGTGTAATTATGCCGAGGAAGTATTTCGATATTGTGATTTCTTTACTGATAGTTGCAATAATACTCTTAATGATATTACCAATACCAACCGCTATGCTGGATTTTTTACAACTTTTAAATATAAGTATATCCATAATAATCATTCTATCAACAATGTACGTGCGAAATGCACTCGAACTATCCTCTTTTCCAACCATATTGCTTGTTATGACACTTTTCAGATTGGCACTCAATGTCACCTCTACAAGGCTGATACTCCTGCAGGGAAGAAATTTCAGTGGCAGAGTAATAACAACCTTTGGGAATTTCGTTGTTAGGGGTGATTACATTGTAGGATTAATAATATTTCTGATATTGGTTATAATACAATTTATTGTCATAACCAGAGGAGCAGAGAGAATAGCGGAAGTTGCCGCAAGATTTACGCTGGATGCAATGCCTGGAAAGCAGATGAGCGTCGATGCTGATTACAACGCTGGATTAATAACAGAAGAAGAGGCTCGGAGAAGACGGGCTGATATAAGAAGAGAAGCGGACTTTTATGGAGCTATGGACGGTGCAAGTAAATTCGTAAGGGGAGACGCAATAGCAAGTATAATAATCGTCTTTGTAAATATTCTCGGCGGCCTAATAATAGGAAGCATAAGACAGGGACTGAGTATACAGGAAGCGGCTCAGATATACACACTTCTAACCGTTGGTGATGGTCTGGTCACACAGATACCTGCACTGTTAATTTCCACAGCAACCGGTATTATCGTTTCAAGAGCGGCCTCAGAAAACGATCTTGGAACATCCATGATAAAAGAGCTGGGCAGAGAGACGAAAGTGTTGATGTTAACAGGTGCTGTTCTGGTTTTTCTTTCCCTTTTTACGCCATTACCAACTTTTCTAACCCTACTGATAGGTATATTCTTAATAGTTGTATCTTACATGAGTTCAAGGGCTGTTCCAAAACCCGAACCAGCAGTACCTGGATTCCCTGGAACACCCGGTGCGGCTCCAGAGTCAGGAAAACCTGCAGGTGCCCCTCCATCAAGTGGTGCGCCACCAATGACAACACCTGAAGAAGTATCGGAAATAATACAATCCGATACTTTAGAAGTTGAAATCGGATATGGTCTGATACCACTTGCCGATCCTTCACAGGGTGGGGATCTTTTAGAAAGAATAACCATGGTCAGAAAACAGATTGCGTTTGAATACGGCCTGGTGCTTTCACCGATAAGAGTCAGAGACAGTATCCTTTTGAAACCAAACGAATACGTGATAAAATTAAAAGGCGCAGAAATAGCAAGATATGAGCTAATTCCTAACAGACTACTGGCAATGAATCCCGGCACAGCAAGAAAAGAATTACCCGGGATAAAAACTAAAGAGCCTGCTTTTGGACTGGATGCAATATGGATAGAAGAAGGACTTAGAGACGAAGCTCTGAAAAGTGGTTACACGGTAGTTGATCCACCGACAGTTTTCGCTACACATTTGTCTGAAATAATAATTAGAAATGCTCATGAAATACTTGGAAGAAGAGAAATGGAATTGCTACTCGATGGTCTGAAAGAGAAATTCCCGAGACTTGTCGATGATCTCATTCCTAACATACTGAAAACACATGAAGTAAGAAAAGTATTGCAAAACCTACTGAAAGAGAGAGTTTCCATAAGAAATCTTCCACTTATTTTTGAAACACTTATAGAATATGGAGAAAAATCGTCTGATATAGTTTATCTAACCGAACAGGTCAGAAGAGCACTGAAACGTCAGATAACTTCAATGGTAAAATCAGAAGACGGTATTGTTCACGCAATTGGAATTGATCCATCACTTGAAAGAGAACTCACCAATTCTATCAGAGGTGAAGAAGAGAGATACATATCGATAAATCCTGAAATAATGAAACAGTTAATCGAGAAAATCTCACAGGCTCTTGAGGAACAGATGCGAAAAGGTTATGTGCCGGTTATAATCTGTTCGGGATCGTTGAGACCCTATCTTAGAAAACTACTTGAAAGATACATTCCACTTGTAACTGTGGTATCTTATGAGGAAATAAGTGAGGATGTTCAATTGAGAGTAGATTCTCTTATAAATATATAAATCTAATTCTGCGAGATGATTGAATGAGGATAAAGAAGTATCTTGTCAAAGACATTAAGGATGCTCTTATACAAATAAAACAGGAATTGGGAGAAAATGCGGTTATATTACAAACTCGAAAAATCCGCAAAGGCGGATTCCTTGGTATATTTGGAGGTGAAATTTTCACAGAAGTTACGGCTGTTGCTGAAGAGGAACCTGCATCCGTTGATTCGCAAAAAAGAAATCTTGAAGATAGAGAAACTCACCATGATACCATTTACAATTTGCGTGAGATACTTTCTCAGAACATAAGGAAAGAATCCAGTACATCCACAGAAAAAAATGAAATCAGAACCGATGATACCTCTTCTAAAAAAGAATTTAAGGATTCCTTCGAAATACTTAAAGATATGGAAGAAATAAAAAAGATGTTCAATCAGCTGAACATGAAAATAGAACTGCTTAACGGTGAATTAAGAGAGTTTCCTGTAAAGTTGAGACATCTGTTCAGAAAAATGTTGGAACAATCAGTGGATGAACCTCTGGCACTTCAAATTATAAGTGAAATGAAAAATATTGATTTTCTTGAAAACTCAGAGTTAATGGAAACTCTCGCAAAAAAAATTTCGGGACTTATAAAAGTTGAAATTCCAAGTATCAGTAATGGAATTTCCATATTTTTGGGGCCAACAGGGGTGGGGAAGACTACCACCCTTGCAAAACTGGCGGCCAATCTTAGATTAAAGCAGCAAAAAGAAGTTGCTATATTGACTATCGATACTTTCAGAATAGCGGCAGTAAGCCAATTGAAAACATACGCTGAAATAATGGACATACCATTTTTTGTCGCTTATACGCCCCAGGAAGCAAAAAATATTATAACAACCATTGGAAATTTTGATTCTATATTGATAGATACCGCCGGTAGAAGTCAAAAAGATGAGATACATCTCGATGAACTTAAGAAGTATATTGAGACTATAAATCCGAATTACAGGTTCTTACTTCTGAATGTGGCTATAAATTTCAGAGATCTGATGGAAATTGTTGAAAGATTCTCTATTTGTAATCCAACACATATTATTTTCACCAAACTTGATGAAACCAACACTTTTGGTAATATATTAAACGTAGAAAACGCTTTTGAACTACCGGTGGCATTTGTCACAACTGGCCAGAACGTTCCTGAAGATATTGAAAAAGCGGAACCCAGAAAATTAAGTGAACTGATTTTAAAAGAGGTGTTCAAAGATGTTTGATCAGGCTCAAGCTCTCAGAAACAGTACTCTGACAAACGATGTTAAGATAGTGATGGTTACAAGTGGAAAGGGAGGAGTAGGAAAATCAATAGTAGCAGCTAATACGGCCGTTTTACTTGCGAAAACTGGAAAAAGTGTTCTTCTTTTTGATGCTGATGTTGGTTTTGCAAACAGCGATATATTGCTCGGGGTAACTCCGAAAAATACCTTGAAGGATTTTTTGCTTAATAAAAAAGATTTGAGAGAGATAATCTATCCCACCAAGTATGGTGTCTGGTTATTAAGCAGTGGAGCCGATGTTCAGGATATAATAGTTTTCAAAAACGAATCAAAAAATAGATTGCTTGGTGATTTTTTAAAATTCGCTCAATCGATGGACTATATAGTCATAGATACCGGAGCAAGTATGAGTTACTTCGATGAACTGAGAGGGATGTACGAAGTTACCGATAATTTGATACTCGTGACAACTTGTGAACCAACATCTTTGATGAACACCTACACAGTGGCAAAACTGATGGCTATTCGTGGTATAACCCCAGAAGTGCATGTGGTAGTGAATATGGTTAAAAACGTAAGGAGCGCGAGAAAAATTTTAGAGAGATTTGTCATGGTTCTTGAAAGATTTGCAGGGATAGATGTTGCAGAACAGCATATAATGTTATTGGATGAAACAGTGAAAAAAAGTGTCAACAATCAGGTTCCCCTTGTTGAATATTCACAAAGATCTCAACCGGCTCTATGTATCAGAAGAATCGCGAATACCATCTTAAAATCAGAGGAGCTTGGAACTTCAAAAGTAGGTTTTGTCGAAAAGATTAAGTCAATGTTTGGAATAGGGGGATGAAATTGGTATTTGTCGAACTCCTTGAAACTGAAAAGATTATAAAACCCGGCTTACCAGTAATTTTAGAAACATCGGATCCGGAATATTCAGGGGTTTACAAAAGCCTCATCCATGATTACTATCCTGATAGAAACCTTTTGAAGATAGCCATGCCGAGTTTTAAAGGTAGGCTGGTACCCATTGCACCCGGAACTATCTTGTATGTTAAGATAGTTGATGGAAAATCACTTTATGCTTTCAACAGCAGAGTTATAAAATACGGTAAAGACGAAGAAGGATTCAACATAACGTACATAAGTATCCCTGAAAAAATCCGAAGGATTCAGCGAAGAAGATTCGTGAGAGTAAATGCGGTCTTAACAGGGAAATTGAGATTTTCTGATAAAGACGAATACCTTCCTTTTATAACAAAAGACGTGAGTGCTGGAGGAGCTCTTATACTTGTAAAAGAACCGTTACCAACCGGAACGTTTATAAACGTCGATCTAACATTCACACCTGAACTTGTTCTCAAAGATCAAAAGGCAAAAATAGTTAGAGATGCCGGTAAAAGTGAAGAAGGTTATTACACGTACGGTATAGAATTCCAAGATTTACCCGATGCCATACAGTCGAAAATAATTAGATTTTGTTTTGATATAGAAAGAAAGGAGAGACTACAAAAAAAACTCGAGGAGGAATCTTAAAATGTCTATGTTCGAGAAGTTAAACGAATCACACATAGATTTGTTCAAAGAAATAGGAAACATTGGCGCCGGTAATGCTGCAACTTCACTTTCAATGATGATGAATACTAAAGTAGATATATCCGTACCAAGCGCTCTGCTCGTACCAATTTCAAAGATTGCCCAGATTTTCGAAGATCCAGAAGAAATTGTAACTGGTGTGAGAATGGGAATTAAGGGAGACATCTCGGGATTTATACTGTTCGTAATAGATTCAAGTGGTACAAAAAAGGTACTGCAAAAACTTGTGGGGTATTCACCGGAAAACCTCATGGAGATCGATGAGATGTCAAGGTCGGCCCTTCTGGAAGTTGGAAACATAGTTTGTGGTTCCTATTTGATAGCGCTTTCAAATTTTTCAGGATTGAATGTGAACGCAAGTGTGCCCGAACTCACAGTTGATATGATAAGTGCTATCGTTGCAGAAACATGTCTGGAACTTATGGATTACGAAGATTATACCTTAATAATTGAAACTAACACAATAATCGAAGACGAAAATATAAAAGGTTACTTGATGTTCCTTCCTGAAAGTCAGGGACTTAAGGAAATATTACAGCGAATGGGAATGGAAGTGTGACACATGGCAGAAAAGATTATAATAGGTATAGGAGAATACAAAGCCGCTAAAAATCCTGCTATACTGGTTACCCTTGGATTAGGATCGTGTGTTGGAGTATGTATAAGAGATCCTCTAAACAGAGTTGGTGGTATGATACACGTTATGCTACCAAATAGTGGTGGTAGTGAGACTAAAAACCCCGGGAAATATGCTGATACTGGTATACCTTTGCTTTTAGAAGAGATAAAAAAACTCGGCGGCAATCTAAACAACCTTGAAGCAAAGATAGCCGGCGGAGCCAACATGTTTAAAAATAGTGGTTCGTTAAATATAGGTATGAAAAATATTGAAGCTGTAAAAGAACAGATCAGGAAATATAAAATAAAATTACTCGCTGAAGACGTTGGGGGAAATAGAGCGCGAAGTATCGAATACAATATCTCAACAGGTGTTTTGCTTATTAGAGTTGTTGGTGGCGGTGAAAAGCTCGAGATTAAGGAGATATAAATATGGGAATTGAAAGATACAAGATATTTTCAAAATCCAAAAGTCCTGAATCGAAAGAAAAGATCATCGAGTTGATGTTGCCAAAAATAAAATGGTTAGCTTTATCAATAGCGAAAGATTTACCAAAAAATGTCGACGTTGATGATCTGATCCAGGAAGGTGTTATAGGCCTTCTAAACGCCTTGGAAAATTATGACCCTACAAAAGGAGCTTCCATAACAACTTATACCATGAAAAGAGTTAGAGGAGCTATGTATGACTATTTAAGAAAAATAGATTGGATGCCCCGAGGTGTTAGAAAAAAGGTAAAAGAAGTGGAAGAGGCTATACTCGTTCTGGAAGGTAAACTTCAGAAGATTCCTGACGATAAGGAAATAGCAGAATATTTAGATATGAAAGAAGAAGATGTTAAAAACATAAAAAATGAGATGGCCAGAAGGCAAATATTTTCACTCGATTCTTATTTACTTGATGATTCAGAAGATTCTCCAATCGAACGGATCGAATCCAGAGAACTTAACCCAGAACAGGAATACGAAAAAGAAGAACTAATAGAAGCTTTGAAGAAGTCAATTTCAAAACTTTCCGAAAGAGAACAACTGGTGATATCGCTGTATTATATCGAAGAACTGAACTTCAAGGAAATTGGGAAGGTCTTAAATGTGAGTGAATCAAGGATATCGCAGATACATTCCGCTGCATTGATTAAGATCAAGAATTATATGAAAGAGTTTTTTGGGAGTGATTTAAATGAGACCGGTTGATATTCAGATTTCTTTAATAAGAGGGCCTGAAGCCGTTCAATTGCTCAGCCAAAGCTATGAAGCCATGTCAGCTACACAACAGACAAATGCTCACGAATTCATACTCAGAACACGTCAAGAAACAGAACAGGTCAACAGTAAAGACAATGTTAGTGAAGCGAGTATGAAGAACTCGACAGAAAAAGAAGGTAGAACTTTTCAAATGGTTGCCAGGAAAAAGAGAAAAGATGATAAGAATGATATTTCAAAAGACGAATATAGAGGAAAATTTATAGACGTGAGATTATGAACAAAGAACTATTCTTCCTGAAGCTTTTTAATGTAAATTCTGAGATCTTTCTTGGAGGCCTTTTAAAGACAGACTTACTTGGTATACCTGTTGATTTCAAATACGTAGAACCAATAAAGCCAACGAAACTCCAGAAGATACTCTATGGAAAATCACTCGAGCATTTTATTAACTTCGAACTTATATCCAAGAATCTTCTCAACGAAGTTTCTGAAAATTCGCTGGTTTTTGTTGACGATTTGTTGATCTTTGAGTTTCATGAAAAAGAGAATGTCGTATTTTTGAGCTTGTTTAAAGATAAAGTGGAACTTCCTGATAAGGATCAGAGAATAATAGAATTCAAAAAAAACGAGAACGAGTATCTGGTAACGCTTGGTAATTTAAATTACAGACTGAAATTTAAAGCACAGCCTTCAGAAGAACTTCAAAATCTTATAATAGAGGCAACTGAAAACTTCGAACTGCTGGAGCCCTTTTCGAGAATTTCGGAGGCATTGGAGCATATATGGCAAAATTCCTCGAAATAATGAAAGAACTGTGGCAAACCTTGAAGCGTGAGTTTTTTCCTCCAAAAACATTTCATTATGTTCCTTTATTGAAAACAAAAATCAATACTGCCGGACTCATAAAATGTAATGTTCTGGAATTTGATCCTGGAGATTTTGAATTGATAAAGAAAATTGAAAATACATCTTTTGAATTTTACATAAATTCTGAAAGCTTTTTCTTCCCTAATGAAATTCAAATAAAAGAAACTGATTTACAAAATATCAATTCAATCGAAACTTCAACTGTTGATCTGTTTTTCGCGTTTCAGAAAAATGACGTGAAAAATGTAAACATGAAACCATCGAGAAAAATCGCTTTGAAACTTGTAAAAGATTCTGTAAATTTAAGAAAATATCCCGAAAATCTTCTGTTCGAAAAATTCTATATAAAGAAATACCCGGTATATGACGTTCAAAAAGAAAAAGTTTTAGAATCTCTTGCAAAACTTATCAAAACCTTTGGAATCAATCCTCAAAATCTGAAATTTGTGGGGGTTTTTAAAAACGTACCTTTGAAAAATATAGACAGTATGCTCGTTGAAAATGATAAAATCATCCTTGAATTCAAGAAGTCCAATGAAAAAATTATCAAAAACATTATAGTTGTGAGGGAAAAAAGCAGTGGAAAAATATTCTTTTACCCATTCTGAGATTAATATTAACGAGATCCACGATTGTATAGCTTTAAAGCGTAATTTAAGAATAAACCTTGAAAAACTCGAAGAAATCGCAGAACTTTCCTTTCAAGTTGCCGAAGAAGGGCACAATGTTTTTTTAATCCTTTCAAATGAAAGAGAAGTTATGGAAATGCATCTGAACATGAGTGAATACTCCGACCGGGTTTTCAGCTTTCCTGCCCATGACATTCTTCCATTTGAATTGGTTAGTTCTTCAGTTAGTGAACGTTCAAAAAGAATAAACACACTGTTCAATCTCTACAGAAAGGAGAATGGAATATATATAACAAGCTTCGAAGGTGCACTCCAGAAAACTGTTCCACCTGAGAATTTTCCGAATATGTTCCTGGTGTTGAAGGAAGGATTTAAAATCAATGAGGAATTCTTTGATAAGTTAAAAAAGTTTGGATATGAGCGGGTTGAAACTGTAAGAGAGATAGGAGAATTTGCAAGAAGAGGTTTCGTAATAGATGTATTTTCACCCTATCATGACAAACCTGTGAGAATCGAACTTTTAGACGATGAGATAATAGAGCTCAGAACATTTGATCCAGATACTCAAAGGAGTATATCAAAGATACGAAACTTCATATTGTTGCCTGTTCATGAATACATTCTGGACAGAGAGAGTTTGAATAATTTTGAAAAAGAAATCGAAGACTTGAAAAAGAGATTTCCAAAGTTCCAGGATTTTCTAGAGAGATTGACAATTGACTTGTCAGTTTTAGATCCCCTCAGTGGTATATTTTATAGATCAAGTGCGTGCATCGTTGATTATGTAGAAAGGATAGATAATACGGTTGTCATCATTAAAGATGTGTTGGGTTCGTTAAAAAATTTTTACGATCACAGAGAAGCCATCGTTGATCTCTATGGTGACCCATTTTACAACTATCTGTATCACAGATTTTCCAAGTTTGATCCAGAGGTTATCATCAGGGGTAGATTTTCTAAGATATTTTTGGCAAACCAAGTGGAAGATATTCCATTTGAATACTATAAAGAATTTACCCCGAGGTTTGAAAAAAGGAAAACTCGTATAAAGTTGAAAAGCCTCCCTGAGTTTTTGAAAATTCCAACCAAACCTCTGGAAGATTGGGAAGAGCTGAAGGAAGGAGATTATGTAGTTCACAAGGACTACGGTATAGGAAAATTCATAGGAATAAAGAAGATAACAAATCAATTTGGAACGAAAGAATACTTCGAACTCCTTTATTCAAACAATACCAAACTTTACGTACCAGTTGAAAGGATGCACAGACTTCACAGATACATAGGCAACGTTGAGGAAATAAAGCTTGGGAATCTGAGTAACACCAGTAATTGGGAAAGAACAAAGAAAAAAGCAAGGGAAGAAATAGAAAAAAAGGTACAAGAGCTGTTAAAAATATATGCTCTAAGGCTCAAAATGACTAAAAAACCTTCTCTTGGCGATCAGGAGCTTGAAAGTCGTTTTTTCGAATCCTTTCCTCACGTTGAAACAGAAGATCAACTGAAGGTCACAGAAGAGATCTTAAATGATATGGCGGATATAAAACCAATGGATAGACTTTTATGCGGAGATTCCGGTGCTGGTAAAACAGAAGTTGCTATGCGCGCTGCTTTCAGGGCGGTGGTCAGTGGGAAGCAGGTTGCTTTTCTGGTACCAACAACTATTCTGGCAAAACAACACTATTTGAATTTCAAAGATAGAATGGAAAAATTTGGTGTGAAAATAGAATTTCTGGATCGATTAAAGACATCCAAAGAGATAGAAAAGATACTCAAAGAATTGGAAAACGGAAGTATAGATATAATAATTGGAACACACAGATTGCTCTCTAAGGATGTGAAACTTAAGAACCTTGGACTGGTTATAATTGATGAAGAACACAGATTCGGTGTGGCACAGAAAGAGAAGCTGAAAAAACATAGATTGACTGTGGATGTACTCAGTCTATCTGCAACTCCAATTCCAAGGACTCTGTACATGTCTCTTAGTGGTATAAGAGATATATCCGTTATAAAGACCCTACCACCAGGAAGAGTACCGGTTGAAATAATAGTTAGTAAATACGATCAGAGAATCGTCAAAACAGCCATTCTGAGAGAAATTTCAAGAGGTGGACAGGTTCTATACGTCCATAATCGTGTAAGGGATTTAGATGATGTACTTTTGAAACTCAGAGAAATGTTCCCAGATCTGAAAATTGATATTGCTCATGGTCAGATGAGTAAGAGGCACTTCGATAGAGTTATATCTGATTTCTACGACGGAAAACTGGATGTATTAATATCTACAACGATAGTAGAAAATGGGGTTGATGTTCCAAACGCAAATACTCTGATCGTTGATGATGCACATAGATATGGTCTTGCACAGCTTTATCAGATAAGAGGAAGGGTTGGGAGGGGTAACAGGAGAGCTTTTGCATATTTTCTTTATCCTTCCAATCTTAAATTGAAAAATGAGGCAGCTGAAAGACTCAATGCTATAAGAGAATTTGGAAAACCAGGTGGTGGTTTCAAACTTTCACTGAAAGACATGGAAATACGTGGAATCGGTAACGTTTTTGGATTTGAACAGCATGGACACATAAATGCAATAGGTCTTTATATGTATCGTGAGATGCTCGAAAATGTTTTGAAGAAGTACAGAGGTGACGAGACGCTGAATGAACTTGAAGAAAATATAATAGATGTCGAACTGAAAGGTTTTAAAATGGATGTACTGATACCGCAGGATTATATTCCTGATTCTCTTGAGCGGATGAAAATATACCGTAAAATAGCACAAAGCAGAAACTGTGATGAGATAAATGATATTGAGAAGGAACTGAGAGATAGGTTTGGAAAAATACCTGATTCTGTGTTCAATCTCCTTGACTATGCAAGAATAAGAATCATGGCGAGCAAATATGGTGTAAACCGAATATCTCTTGAAAATAGCACTTTGAAATTTGGTTTTGAAGAAGAAGAACAGGCTCGCAATGTGTATAAGATCATAACAAACGGGACAGTTCTTGATGGAGAGTTGATAATTTACAATTTCCATTTCAAAGAACCTGTTAAAAAACTTCTGGAGATTTTGAGTAAGCTTCAAAAGGAGGTAATCGATTGTTCGATACAATAGCTGCGATTGCTACACCTCATGGAACTGGAGCAATTGCAATTATTAGAATAAGTGGGCCTGATACGCTTGATATTGTAAGAAAAATTTTCAGATTCAATACCAGACTGAGTGAAATAAAACCCCGTTACGCCTATTACGGCAAAATAGTTGACCCTTTCACCAATGAAGTAATCGATACAGGTATATGCCTTTACTACAAACAACCAAAAAGTTACACGGGTGAAGATATGGCAGAAATTTGCTGTCATGGAGGCATCCTGGTGAGCTCGAGAGTTCTCGAAGCTGTTTTGATGTCAGGTGCAAGAGTTGCAGAAGCGGGCGAATTCACCAAAAGAGCATTTTTAAATGGAAAGCTGGATCTCGTTCAAGCCGAAGCAGTAAACGATCTTATAAATTCCAAAACTGATCTGATGTTGAGTATGTCTAATTCGTTATTGATAGGCGAGGGATCCGAGAAAATTAAAAAACTCAGAAATGAACTTTTGAATATTTCTGCTGAAATAGAAGTCCATATAGATTATCCTGAAGAAGATTTAGAAGAAGAGAATTTCGAAGACATTTTTCAAAGCTTGAAAAACCTGTACAACGATATGAAAGAACTACTGCAAAATGCCAATAATGGTATAATCCTGAAAAACGGTATAAGTACCGTTATCGTTGGAAAACCGAACGTTGGTAAATCCACCCTGCTCAATAGACTTTTGAGAGAAGATCGAGCCATTGTAACTGATGTTCCGGGAACTACGAGGGATATAATAATCGAGAATCTCAACATAAAAGGTATACTGTTGAAAGTGATCGATACAGCTGGAATAAGAGAAAGCGTGGATACTGTTGAAAAAATAGGGATAGAAAGGACTGTTCAGGAGATCGAAAAGGCAGATCTAATCCTGTTCGTTATTGATGCTTCTGAACCTCTTGATGAAAATGATTTGAGAATCATAGATCTTATAAAATCAAAGAATCACCTTGTGATCTTAAACAAAAAAGACCTCGATTCGAAAATAAGTATCGAGAGCATTAAAAAACTTTTCAATGAAGAAAAGAATATCGTTGAAATATCAGCTTTAAAAGGAGAAGGCCTCGAAAAATTAGAGAACGCTATATACTCAAAAGTAAAAGAAATGGTGAAATTAGATGTCAAACCTGTTGTAATGAATTCCAGGCAAAAAGTTGCTCTTGAAAGAAGTTTTTCGGCTATTAAAGAAGCCTTGGAAAATTTTGAGCTTTATCCAATTGACGTTGTATCCATAAGTATAAGAAAGGGTATAGAACATCTTGATGAACTACTCGGATTGAAATATTCCGATGATCTTCTGGAAAACATATTCAAGAATTTTTGCGTTGGCAAATGAAAAAGCCCCAGAGGATTCTCTGGGGCTTAAAGTTAAATAACTTCTTTATTGTTCTTCGTCTTCATAGTCTTCTTCTAATTCTTCTTCATCCAATTCCTCATCCAAGAAGACTTCATTTGACATCTGCTCCCAGATCTTTGAAACTCTCTGCAGTTCTTCTTCACTTACCGAGTCCAGCATCTGAGAACCATCTTCATCTTCATAACTTCTGAAAAGGTATATATCTCCTTCTGAAGTTATTTCGTTGCTCGATTCGTCAAATTCAACATTTTCACAGACCCAGTAATTGTTTCCTGAATCTTCAATTTCAGCGAGTAAAACAAAAAAATGCTCTTTTCCATCTTCATCTCTTAAGGCAAAGACATCAACATGTTCATGTTCATGATCGTGTTCGTGCATAATAAAACCTCCCAAAAAATTAATTAGCTGAAATAGTTTACTACATTTTTTTAGATTGGTCAAACATAGATTTTTTTTATTGAATAATTTACTTTTCATTTCCAGGAAAATCGTAAGGATAACTACAGGTCAGCCATTTTCACAGCTTTTAACCAGGCTCTTGCAATCAAAGCATGCCCGGCTGGAGTTGGATGTACACCATCATAGAGCCAGTATGAAGGCCCTTTGATGGTTGAAGCTTGAGCAAACAAACCATCAAGAGGTACAAAAACTGCTTTGAATTCTCTTGAAAGTTTTCTAACTACCTGAATCTTGGGATCAAGGTCTTCACGCCATCTTTCCTGATCAGGAAATACGGTTAATAGAAAAGGTTCACAAATTATAAGTCTTATGTTTGGGTTTTCATCCAGAGTCTTTTGAAGAATATGTCTGTAATCTCTTTCGAAATCTTCAACACTTACCGGGTCGTTACTGTCGTATCTTCGCCATGTATCGTTTATACCTATCAATATTGATAAAACATTTGGATTCAGAGAAAGACAATCTTCAAACCATCTGTTTTTCAAATCCTTAACGCGATCCCCACTTATTCCCCTATTGAGAAACTTGAAATTCATTTCTGGGTGCGATGATAGTAAAAAAGCAGAGATCAAATAAGGATAACCTGTCCCCATGTCTTCAAAATCATCCCTGTTTCGCCCACAATCTGTTATGCTGTCACCCTGAAACAGTATCCAGTCGTTTTTTCTAAGAAGCATTCTATCCCCTTCTTCAGTTTTTACATATTATAAGACACTTCGAGAAAAATCGCAACCTGAGCCTTTATCGTAAAATTGCAAATAAGATTCCACTTTCTGTGAACTACCACACCTTACAGAAGGTGTGGCTTCCTGCTTCATCCCATGGTGACTCGTAGACCAGAAGAATTTTCCTTCCGTTCCGCCGTCAGTGCATGGTCCACAGGCTTAAATTCGGACAGTTCCTGCCCTACTTTTTCTTGTTCCAGAACATAATTGACTAAATTAATCGCCGCATTTATATCTCTATCATGCTCTGTCCTACATTCAGGACATACCCATTTTCTTATGTTCAGATCCTTAACTTCTTTGTTCACATAGCCACATACATTACATATCTGACTTGACGCGTAGAACCCATCCGCTTTGATCAGTTCTATGCCCTTTCTTTTGGCTTTGTATTCTAATATCGTGATGAACTTATTCCACGACTGCCAATGAATATACTTTGCAAGTTTTTTGTTTTTCAACATCCCTTTGATGTTTAAATCTTCTACCACTATCTTGCCAGCTTGGTTTTCACTGACAATCTTGTGGGTTATCTTGTGTATCCAGTCGTTTTTTACATTGTTGATCTTCTCAATGTATCTTGCAAGTCTTAATCTTGCTTTTTCTCTGTTATTCGATCCATTTTGTTTTTTAGACAATTGTCTG
>JARRBB010000019.1 GCA_029981435.1 Thermotogaceae bacterium
ACTATCACTATTGGAGGTGTTGTTATGAAGTTTAAGGGGTCGCTGATTACGGTAATTTTACTTATTTTAAGTGTTTTTGTAATGGGAGAGATAACTGTAAGTGTGGTTGCATGCTCGGATAATGCAGATTCTTTGAAATGGCTTGCAGAAGAGTTCATGAAAAAAAATCCAGACATAAAGGTTGAAGTTACAACTTTATCATGGGAAGTTCTATATCCAAGGATACTTGCAGATATAAGCGCTAAAACTGGAGCATTTGATGTTTTCAACTGGGATGTTATGACTGCTGGAGCGGTTAGCAAAGGTTGTGTTGATCTATTTGAATTCATGAAAGAAAATCCAGATCTTGTGGATTCGAATTACGATATGGATGATTTACTACCACTTGCTAAAAATCTTGGAATCTGGGATGGTAAACTGGTTGGATTTCCTTATTTCAACAACACGATGTTGTTCTACTACAGAAAAGATCTTTTTGAAGACCCAAAAAATAAAGAACTTTTCTATAAGATGTTCGGGAGGCCTTTGAGAGTTCCCACAACCTGGGCAGAAGCTGTTGACGTTGCAAGATTCTTTACAAAGGCTTATAACAAGAAATCACCGACACAATATGGAATAGGTTTGATGTTCCCAACCACTCACACAATGTTCTATATGTACTTGCTATTCTTTGGCCCTTACAGAAGAAGTGTGGACGGTATCAATCAATTCGGCCCTGTGGATCTTGACTATGGCGACTATTTCACTGCAGATAGAAAACCAGCTTTTGCAAGCGAATTTGGTTTGATGGCACTTGAAGATATGAAAGCGCTCATGCCATACGCTCCGGATCCACTTGGTTCAGATTATGGTGAAACTATTGAATATTTCTCAAAAGGCATAGTTGCTATGGTTCCGCAATGGACCAATCCATACTTGCAGTTCAAGGCTTCACCAGTTTTGCAACCCGCAGAAGAAAAAATAGGGATTGCTCCTATGCCTGGAAGGTCTGTGGCAGGAAACTGGGCACTTGGTATAAACAAATTCGTACCTCTTGAAAAACAAAGAGCAGCTTTCAAGTTCATTCAGTTTGCAACTTCGAAATGGGCTGATAAAGAAAAATTGATAAGATTTGCAATAGCACCTGTCAGAAAATCAACCCTTGAAGATCCAGAAGCGCAGACTGCCATACCTTGGGTCAAAGCGCTCCCATCAATATACGCAGACGAAACATTCAGGCCAAGGATCCCTCAGGAACCAAGGCTTGAAGATATAACAAACATAAACTTTGCGAAGATACTTGCTGGAGAGTTACCAATGACTATAGAAACACTTAAAGATATAGCAGCTCAATGGGAAAAAGTATTGTCAGAGTAGTTTGATATCCTGTGGGGTAGGTAGAAGCCTACCCCATTTTCTATTTCTAATTTACAGGGGGTTAGAATGTGCATAGAAATCAAAAGAAAGTAGCGTTGATGCTGGTTTTGCCAGCAATAGTATTGTTCTTGGTGATGACGATCTATCCTTTCGTGTACATGATATATACATCTCTTACAAATTTGGATCTTTCCAAAGTAGGAACAGGACAATTTATTGGTTTGAAAAATTATATTGAAATATTTCAAGATCCTCTCGCAAGGTCTTCGATAGGATTCACTGTGATGCTTGTTGTGATTGCGGTTCCTGTGGAGATACTTCTTGGATTAGGGTTATCATACTTGATCAGGGGGCTTGTCGGTGAAAAGATCATGCGTTCTTTGCTTTTGATACCAATGATGGTTCCTGCCGCAGTTGGTGGTTTTGGATGGAAGATGCTTTACAATTTTATGTTCGGGCCTATAAATTATTTCCTTTCTCTTTTTGGTTTACAGCCAATTGCATGGTTTGGTCAGAGTAACTATGCACAGCTGGCGATTTTGATAATAGACATATGGCAGTGGACACCTTTTGTATTCCTGATCATATATGCAGCTCTTCAGGCACTTCCAAAAGACATAATAGATGCTGGAAAAGTTGATGGTGCAAACGGATGGAGATTGTTCTTGCACATAGAACTTCCACTTTTGAGACCTATCCTGTACGTAACTCTCCTTTTAAGGGTTATAGATGTTTTGAAAACATTCGATATAATTTATATGACAACTTATGGTGGACCTGGTTCTGCAACTTCAACCTGGAGCTTTTATGCGTATAAAGTTGGAGTTTCTTATGGTTGGAACATAGGTTATGGTTCGGCTTTGAGTGTTATTCTTTTGATAGTAAGTATATTGCTTGTTAATACCCTTATGAAATTATTGAATCTTGGTAAAGAACTTGGATTGGTCAAGGAGTGATGAAAATGTCGAAAAGGAAAATTCTTTATCTGGTTAAATATATAGCTGCGATATTTGTTTTGGTGATCTTTTTGTTTCCAATATACTGGATTTTCATAACTGCTTTTAAACCAGAACCTGAATGGTTTTCAATGCCCCCTGTTTTCTGGCCAAGTAAATTTACACTTGCCAATTTTCTGGGAACAGGTTCTTCAACCTTTGGAACTACAACTACTTCAATAGCCGGTATAGTACCATTTTTGAGAAACAGTGTGGTTATAGCAACTTCAACTTCTTTAATATCAACCTTTATCGCCGCGCTTGCTGCTTATTCAATATCCCGAACCAAAATAGGCGGTACCGGTTTAGCAGGCTGGTTTATCTCTATGAGACTTTTACCACCGATAGCCAGTGCGATACCTCTGTATGTTATTTTCTCAAAAATCAAGCTTTTGAATACCTGGCTGGCTTTAATATTGCCATATTTGGTACCTGCAACTGCTTTATCTATATGGCTTTTGATATCTTTCTTCAATGAAATTCCTCAAGAGATTGAAGAGGCAGCATATATAGATGGGGCGTCAAGAATGCAATCTTTCATTCATGTTGTTTTACCTTTAAGTGCCCCCGGTTTGGCCGCAGCAGCGATTTTGGCTTTTATACAGAGTTGGGGAGAATTTTTGCTTGCATTGATTTTGACAAACAACGCCTCTGCACAAACACTTCCTGTGTATCTTGGAAGATATATAACCGGTTGGAGGGTTGCATGGGGACCGCTTTCAGCTGCGGGGCTTGTTACAATGTTACCTGTTATAATTTTTGCTTTGATCTTCCAGAGATATTTGATAAGAGGTCTTACCCTTGGAGCAGTTAAATAATGTGAAATAATAGTGCAAAGGAGTGATTCAAATAGTATCAAAGTATCGTAAGATAGAAGAATATTTGATTAATTTGATAAGAAATAACAGATTGAAGCCGGGTGATAAATTACCAACGGAATTTGAGTTGATGAGCAAATTCAATGTGAGTCGCGAAACAGTTAGAAAGGCCATTCGAAGACTGGTCGTAGAAGGTCTGGTTTACAGAAAGCCAGGTGTGGGTACTTTCGTTTCAGAGGAGCGAAAAAACAGATTGATAGGTATCTGTGTTCAGCAAATAACAAGTTACATATTTCCTTACATAGTTCTTGGAGCAGAAGATGAAGCATTTAATAATGGATATAAACTGCTTTTAGGAAATGGTTTCGAAGATCCTTCAAAAGAAAGACAAATTTTGATTGATTGGAAAAACAGTGGTATCAAAGGTATGATAATAGATCCTGTGTGTAGTGCACTTCAAAGATCTAACAGAGAACTTATAAAAAGATTTGTAGAAGAGGGTTTAAAAATCGTATTGATTAACAGCGATCTTGAAATTGATGGTACAAGTGTGGTTGTACTTGATGACTTTTATGGTGGTCAAAAGGCTGCGGAGGTTTTTTATGAAAACGGTCACAAAAGAGTTGCGGTACTTTATAAATCAACACACCTTCCAAGTATTCTGAGGGCTCAAGGATTTGTTCACAAAGGAAAAGAACTCGGTTTTGAAAAAATTTATGAACGTTCTTTCCACCCTTCTGAGTTTACTGGTATACCAATTGATCACGCTCATGAGCTTTTGTCTTTACCACCTTCAGAAAGGCCAACGGGTGTATTTTGCTATAACGATGTTACTGCGCTACAATTTTATATGGTTGCAAAAAGGTATGGACTGGGAGTTCCTGATGATCTTTCACTGATAGGATTTGACGATGCACCAATAGGGGATTTCAGGTGGCAATTATCAACCTTTTCGCATCCAAAAGAAGAAATGGGAAGAAAAGCGGTTGAAATTCTATTGAAAATGTTAAATGGCGAGATTTCAGATATCAAGCACATGATAAAACCAGAATTCATAATGCGGAAATCTGTTTCAAAATTTAAGGGAGATGATAATAATGTTTGAGGAACTGAAGCGAGAAGTTCACAGAGCTCATCTTATACTTGAAAGATATAATCTCGTAGCGTATACAAGTGGAAATGTCAGTTTGAGAGTTGAAGGTGAAAAAGTTATAATAAAACCTTCCGGAGTTCCCTATGATAGGTTCAAACCAGAAGACCTGGTAATCGTCAACCTTGAAGGTAACAAAATTGAAGGCGAACTCAAACCTTCAGTTGACACTGCAACCCATCTTTATATTTACAGGAACCTTGATTGGGTTAATTCTATAATTCATACCCATTCAACTTTTGTAACTGTTTTTGCCATGATGGAAAAATCAATACCAGTTCTCTGTACTGCACACGCAGATGTTTTTGGAGCTGAGATTCCATTAACCGAATATGCTCCTGTTGGTTCAGAAGCAATTGGCAGGGCTACTTTGAATGTTCTTAATAAAGCAGGTGTGGTGATTTTAAGAAAGCATGGTGCTTTAATACTCGGGAAAAGTCTGGAAGATGCCATAAAAAAGGCCATATTTATGGAAGAAGTAGCTAAAGCCTCTTACTTTGCATTGATGAGCGGAAGGATAGAACCTCTTCCAAGAGAAGAAGTTGAAAAACTTTACAATCAATATCATACCAAGTACGGACAATCAAAATAGATTTTTAGAGGGGGGATCGTCATGGAGAAAAAGTATCTTTTTGGTACGGACATAGGCACTCAAGGTACTAAAACGATCGTCGTTGATCTGGAAGGTAATGTTTTAGCTTCAGCAATTAGAAATTACGAAGTCATCAAGCCAAAACCACTGTGGGCTGAACAGTGGCCAGATACATGGGTTAAGGCTGTTTTTGAAACCGTTAAGGAAGTTCTGGAAAAATCAAAAGTGAATCCACTTGAAGTGGCTGGAATAGCCATAAGTGGTCTGTACGGTGGCTCGGGTGTACCAGTTGACAAAGATATGGAACCTATAAGACCATGTTTGATCTGGATGGATAGAAGAGCTCAGAAAGAAGTTGAATGGGTTAAAAAGAATGTTCCTCTTGATAAGTTGTTCGAAATAACTGGAAATTATGTAGATTCTTATTTTGGTTTCACAAAAATAATGTGGATAAGAAACAATGAACCTGAGAACTGGAAAAGGATATACCAGTTCATAAGTCCCAAAGATTACGTTATCTACGTTATGACAGGTGAGAATGCGATAGATTATTCCTCTGCTGGTAATCTTGGTGGAGTTTTCGATTTAAGAAAGAAGTACTGGTCGGAAGAGATGTGTAAAATACTCAATATTCCTATGAGTATGCTACCCGAAAGAATGGTAAAATCGGCTGATGTAGTTGGCAGAGTTACCAAAGAAGCCTCTGAGCTTTGTGGGCTGGCGGAAGGGACACCAGTGATTGCTGGTGGTATAGACGCACCTGTTGCCGCTTTGAGTGTCGGTGTTCTGGAAGAAAAAAGTCATGTCGCTATGGTAGGAACATCAACATGCTGGGGTGTTATACATAGAGGAGGTAATATCACCCCTAAACTTGTTAGCTATCCTTACGTTGCCTACGACGATGAAATAATATATACATTCGGAGGCTCAGCTACAACAGGTGGACTGGCAACCTGGTTCAGAAACGAATTTGGACAGAAAGAACTGGAATTTGAAAAGGCAATAGGTATTTCAGCATATAAATTACTTGAACAGGAAGCGGAAGATATACCGGCTGGTTCAGAGGGTTTGATAGTTCTTCCGTATTTCATGGGTGAAAGATCTCCTATATGGGATCCAAATGCAAAGGGAACAATAATAGGTCTTACTCTGTATCACACGAGAAAACATGTTTACAGGGCCATTCTCGAAGGTGCAGCATATGCTTTAAGACATAATATGGATGAAGGAATGAAGGCTGGTTTGGAACTTGCACCTGAATGTATAATGACCGGTGGGGTTGCAAAATCAAAGCTCTGGGTTCAAATATTTGCAGATGTAACAGGTTTTCCAATGAGGATACCTGTTGAAGATTTTGAAGCACCATACGCTGATGCTCTGCTTGCTGGGGTTGGAAGTGGAGTATTGTCTTCTTATGAAAAGATAAAAGAATGGGTGAAATTCAGAGAACCAGTGAAGCCCAATCCTGAAAATAAGAAAATTTATGATGAGTATTACAAAGAGTATTTGAAATCTTATGAAGCGCTAAAAGAGATAATGGAAAATCTCAGTAAAATTGCTATGAGGTGATTTTATATAAAGAAACTGCAATTTTTAATATTGATTCTGGGTGTCGTTTCAGTTTCTTTATCAAGTTTGTTCATAAAGCTTGCTGAAACGGCACCTTTAAAGATTGCCTTTTATAGAACTTTTATCGCCAGCTTTGTTTATCTCACTGTAAATTTTTCAAAGGACAGAAAATTAATTACTTGGAGTAAGTACCACTTGGAACTGATTATATCAGGTTTTTTACTTGCTCTTCATTTTGCCTTATGGATTTCCGCATTTGAACATACAACGGTTGCAGGGGTTGTTGTACCTTTACTTATGCAACCGGTAGTTATCGGTTTTTTTTCATGGCTGTTTTTTAAAGAGACCGTCTCAAAGAAATCACTCGTTTCTTTAGCGATAGTTTTATCTGGAATTCTAATCATGAATTTCTGGGATTTCAGAATAACTTCTTCCTTTGGATGGGGAGATACTCTATCAGTACTGGGAACGATAGCACTCTGTTTTTACTTTTTGTTTGCAAAAAAGATAGGCAAGGAAATCGGTACCCTTAAATTCAATTTTTATACTTATTCTCTGGCAACTGTATTTCTATTTTCCTTTTCCATTTTAAAAACTTTTAGTATAGAAACTTTGATTATTATGAGCTATAAGGAACTTCTTCTTTATATCCTTCTGGCGGTCGTCTGTTCCTTTTTTGGATACACTTTTATAAATTATTCTTTTAAGCAATTAAAGGCTGTGAGTGTTGCTGTAGGATTACTTGGTGAGCCTCTTTTAGGAATATTGTGGACCAGTATATTCCTTGGTGAGAAACTCACTTTTCCTCAGTTGATAGGACTTTTGATCTGTACGCTCGGCATATGGTTGTATTTTTCGAAAACTACCAGAATTATTTAATGGCTCCCTGTGTCATACCACTTATAAAGTATCTTGACAGAGCGAAAAAGATTATTATTATCGGGAACACAGCAATCCACAGTGCTGTGGATATCAAGTGCCATTGCTGAGAAAATTCTCCAAAGAAAACGGTTATAGCTAATGGAACCGTTTCTTTGCTTCTATCGTTTATCAGTATTAGCGGATAGAAAAAGTCGTTCCATACAGCCACAAAATTCACTATAGTTACAACAACAAGAGCAGGCCTGGACAGAGGAAGAACTATTCTTGAAAATATTTTCCACGGTGTCGCTCCATCCATTAAAGCGGATTCCTCGATCTCTTTTGGCACCATATCCATAAAGTGTTTCAAGATAAATACTGAAAAGGGTATACCGGTTGCTGTGTATATTACTATGAGGCCTAACAGAGAATTTGTGAGTTTCAGTTCTCTCATCATTGTGTAAATAGGAATAATGGCAAGCCGTGCCGGAAGAGCGAGCCCTGATATTATAAAAAGGTAGATGAACCTTCTAAATGGAAAAGAATATCTTGAAAGTGCGTAAGCAATGAGAGACGAAACTATAAGAATCGATACAACAGAGAAAAGTGTGACGATGAAGCTGTTTACATAAGCTGTTCCAAGATTGGCTTTTTCCCAGGCAAGTGTGTAATTTCTGAAACTGAAAGAGGACGGTAAAGAAAATGGTTTGAGAAATATCTCTCTCAGATTTTTGAACGAATTAAAAAATATAATGGAAAAAGGTGTGAAAATAATAAGACAATATATCAGCAGGATAATATAAACAATCGTTTTTTGAAATCTGTTAAGTCTTATCATCTTTTACTTCTCCTTTCCACCAGAAAAACATAAAGCAGAGATAGAGGAATGACCATCATGAATATTAAAACTGCAACTGCTGCACCTAATCCAAGATCAGTCGCGGCGCTTCCAAGTCCTCCAAAAGCCGTTCTGTAAAACAGTGTTCCGAGAACATCAGTGGAACGAAAAGGTCCTGCTTGAACTCCCTCAAGTGCGTAAACCACATCGAATATGTTGAAGGACCATATGAACAGAAGAACAACAAGGGTTTGAAAAGTTGGAACAGTGAGTGGAAAAATGATGCGCCATACAACCTTCCAGTTACTTGCACCATCCATGTAGGCTGCTTCGAACAATTCTGGTGGTATGTCAATTATTGCTGCTAACATAACCAGAACATAAAAACCCACGTTCCGCCAGATGTTCACAAAAATTATGGTGTTCAGAGCAGTATTTGGATCTCCAAGCCAAGGCTTTGCAAGAAAACCAAGACCAATGGTTCTTAAAAACTGATTTATCAATCCCCATTGAGGGTTGAGCATCATAGACCATATGAATCCAACAAGAACCATGGATATTATGTTAGGCAGATAAGCTATTGTTTGAAAGACTCTTCTGCCCTTTATGTTTGTTGCCAGTAGAGTAGCTATCACGAAACCTAATCCGAGTTCGAAGATTGTAAGCATTATGAATATATAGATGTTATGTCCAAGAGCATTGAAAAATTCTTTGCTGTAATTTCCAAAAAGCATCTCCTTGAAATTCTTGATTCCAACGAAAATTTTTTCTCCAACACCATTCCAGCTGAAAAAGCTCAGAAAAAAGCTGTAAGCAAATGGATAAATTATGAAAGTCATGTATATCAAAAGAGCTGGCAAAATAAAGGGTAAAAGTTTACGGTATTTTACTCTCAAAATTATCACCGCCTATATTTTCTTCATAAAGAAAAGCCACCGTGACGGTGGCTTTAATGATCAAAGAAAAAATGTCATTTGCCCAGACGTTTTTTAAGTGGTTCGAACCACTGGGAAAGAGCATCCTGTGCTTTCTTTGCAAACTCTTCCGGTGTTATCTTTCCAGCGTACATTTCCTGCATACCCGGTGCAAGCACATCATCGTAGAGAGATGGTTTTTGAGTAACGAATATAGAACCAACCCAATACACCTTTGGAGATGCATGTTTTTCGGCTACTTCCACTGCTTCTCTAAACAGTGGATCATCCGGAGTAGTCGCACCCATCATACCTGGTATGTTGAAGGTTATGTTCGAAAAGATTGTTCCAAACTCAGGTGTGGCGGCAAATTTTAAAACTTCCAGTGCGAGTTCAGGATTTTTTGAATTACTCGTCAGAGCAAGGGCACCATCCATGTATACATAAGCATATGGTTTTTGATCTTTTGAAACCGGTGGAACCATGAAATATCCAACGTTTATTTCGGGATTCAAATTTCTCCATTGCTGAAGTCCCCATATACCATAAAACACCATAGCAGCCTGTTCAAAAGCGAAAGCAGCGTTCATATCGTCGGTGGAATTCGCAAGGAAACCATCTTGATAAAACTGTTTTAACTCATTTAGTCTTCTGTTGAGATCTATCCATTTTGGATCCATGAAATCTGTTTCACCTTTTTCAAGTTTTTCTATCCATTCAGGGCCAAGAACACTTACTCCACACATTGCATGTTGCATTGCAAGTGCCCAGGCTTCTTTTCCAGGGATGAAGAAAGGTGTAACCCCGTTTTTCTTAAGAATCCTGGCGTTTTCGACCAATTCATCCCAGGTTTCAGGCTCTTTTAAACCGTATTTGTCGTATATGTCTTTATTGTAAAATATTCCGACAACCTGTACTGCAAAAGGTACACCGTACACTTCATCGTTATCTTTTATGAAGTTCAGAACCGATGGTGAAAAGTGTGAAAAATCAACTTTGTCAGTTATAGGCACAAGCAATCCAGCATCTATGAGGTTTTTTGTTCTTCCGCCAGGTAATCTTCTGCTGTAAACTATATCTGGTCCTGTACCACTTTGAAGTGCTATCAGCATTTTCGAATCGTATTCAGTTGGAATAAAGGCTCTGAAATCAATTTTTACGTTTATTCCTCTTTCGTTCAGAACTTTTTCCACTTTTTGCCATACTTCCTGATCCTGTGTCCTCCAACTCCATATGCTCACCACATTACTCTGTGCAATGGTCAAAGAGAAAACGAACAAAAATAGTAAAACCATCAATACGAACTTTTTCATAAGACTCGACCCCCTTTTTGAATTGTTTATTAATTATACCATTTTTCTTTGTTTCAAGTAGAAACCCAGAAAAATCTATAGTAATTTTTCATCGAAGCTCTTTGGCAATATTCTTAATTCAAAGTATTTACTTACCTCTAATAATCTGAACAACTTTATCTGCTAATAAGTTGTTCTCGAAAGATTTGACAAATCTAATGAATAAATGATAGAATACTTAAAATACTTTTCGGGAGATAATGATGATGGAAAGAATCACCATTCATTATAAGCAGTTCTTTTTAGAAGTTAATAACAACGTCAATAATAATAACACCGCTTAGGTCGGTGTTGTTTGTTATTGACGTTGTTATTGTCAACACCGGCCGATGACAGAAGTCATCGGCCTTTTTTATTTATATCAAGTATATCAAAGTTGGGAGGGTGATATTATGAGAATTTCAGAATCAGATGGTTTATTTATCAGGGATTATGTCAAAACCTTGAAATCCGAGAAGTTAGAAAAAATCGTGAAAATTCAGGACGAGATGTTGGCTTTAATTCGTGAGTTTCTGAGAAAGAAAGGATTTGTAGAACTTTTGCCAGTTATAATCTCACCTTTAACAGACCCACTAAACCATGACGTTTATTCTGCAACCTTCGAAGCCTATGGAACAAGGTATTCTTTAACTCAATCCATGATATTTCACAAACAACTCGCACTCTTCAATCAGGAAAAGATTTTCATTGTTTCTCCCAACGTCAGACTGGAGCCGGAGGAAAGAGCACCTTTGAGACGTTACCTTATAGAGTTTGTACAGGTGGACCTTGAAATGAGAGATGCTACGAGAGAAGATGTTATGGAATTAATTGAGGAACTACTTGTTTACGTGATATCAAACGTAAAGGAAAAATTCAAAGATATACTATCAGAAATGAATCCTTCTTTGAAAGTTCCAAAAAGGCCGTTTGAAAAAGTCAAATATCTTGACGGCCTGGAGAAATACGGTAAGGATTTTGAAAGAATACTATCAGAAAAAGCCGAAAATCCTTTCTGGCTGATAGACATTCCGATAGAGGCGAGAGAATTTTATGATAAACTCAGTGATGACGGCAGAACCTTGCTTGATATGGATTTGATATATCCATTTGGATTCGGAGAAGCTTTGAGTGGGGGAGAAAGAGAATACGAGTACGAGAGAATATTGAAAAGATTGGAATTCAAGAAAAACGATCCCGAAGATTTCAAATGGTATCTTGAGATAGCAAAAGAGTTCGGATTACCAAGATCAGCCGGTTGTGGTTTTGGTGTTGAGAGACTTACGAGATATGTATGTGGCCTTGAACATATAAGAGAAGCGAGGCTTTTTGCAAAAGTTCCAGGTGAATTTGGATTGTGATATTTTCAAACTGTATTATGCCCCTTAACGGGGCTTTTTTAATGGTAAAATTAAAAATAATAAGAAAAAAGGTGGAAGATGGAATTGTTACGTTTGATTGTTGATAGAAAACCTACGCCTGGAAGTTTGAACATGGCGATAGATGAAGCACTTATGGAATCCTATTCTGAACTTGGTATGCCAACTTTAAGATTCTATAAATGGAAAACTCCATGCCTTTCAATAGGTAAATTTCAAAAAATTTCTGAGATCGATATAGATTTTTTAAATGTCAACGGTATAGAACTTGTCAGGAGGCCAACAGGCGGAAAGGCGGTTTTACATCATGAAGAGATAACTTATTCGGTTGTAATGCCTTTTGAATTTTTCGAAAAAAAAGAAGTGATAAATACCTATCAGAAAATAGCGTTGGCATTGAGAAAAGGTCTTGAAATTCTTGGTATCCAGACAAATCTCAGTAAAAACAAATCTCATGTAGAAAACAGCTTCAGAAGTGCCTGTTTTTCAGTACCTTCTATTTATGAAATAACAGTTGATGGGAAAAAACTGATCGGCAGTGCACAGGTTAGAAATAAAAATGTGATTTTACAGCACGGTTCACTACCTTTTAAACTTGATATTGATACTTATTCACAGTGTTTTAATTTAAGCGATGAAGCGCGATTCAAGCTGAAAAGAATATTAGAATCGAAGACCATAACTTTGAATCAGCTGGATTCTGAAATAAATGAAAAAGATCTCATGGAATCTATTGTGAAGGGATTTGAAGAAATATTTAGCCTTTCAGTGTTTTATGGTGATTATTCTGATATTGAGGTAAAAAGAGCAGGTGTTTTAAGGAATAAGTACGAATCAAAGGAGTGGACATTCAAAAGATGAATCATGGAAAAATCTATATCGTTGGAACACCTATTGGTAACTTGAGAGATATAACCTTGAGAGCCATTGAAACTTTGAAAGTAATCGATATCATACTTGCTGAAGATACAAGAAGAACACTCCAACTTCTCAACTCTTATGAAATTGTTGGAAAAAGGCTTGTGTCTTTCAATTCGTATAATGCATCAAAGAAAATACCGATGGTAATTGAAAAAGTAAAATCGGGCCAAAACATTGCCCTGGTAACGGATTCTGGAATGCCGGTCATATCTGATCCTGGATATGAATTGATAAATGAGTGCTGGAAACTTGGGATAGAAGTAGATGTTGTACCTGGCCCAAGTGCCCTTACCACGGCTGTTGCTATCTCAGGACTTGTATCATCTGGTTTCATATTCCTCGGCTTTTTACCACGTGGAAAAAACCGCAGGAGGCTTTTCAGAAAATTTGCCGATTATGAGTATCCTATAGTTTTCTTTGAATCACCTTATAGATTGATTGAAACACTTGAAGACGTACTTGAAATTTTTGGAGATAGAGAGATTTTTATAGGTCGTGAATTAACAAAGATTCATCAAGAACTTATCAGAACAACTGTGAAAGAGCTTCTGCTTGATCTCAGGAAACGTGAGAAAATACTTGGAGAGATAACTGTGGTACTTGGTAAAAAGGTGGTATAAATGAGAAAAGGTTATTTATTTTTTGTGATTTTACCCGTTTTGATACTTATTTTAGCAAGTTGTGGGAGGGTTCCTATACCTGAAGACCAAATAAGTGATGATTTCATAAGGTATATGGCAACCGCTTATAACAGCGGAATAGGATACAGCTTTGAAGATTTGAAGACAATTGCAGACGATGATTCCTATACCTACGATGATGATGTTCTCAAATATTTCAAGTATTTTTCAGGTGAAATAACTTTGGATAGTTTGAATATCACCAGATTAAACTTCCTTAGGGCAACAGATACCAGTGATTCAAGGGTAAGAGACTACATAGTTTCATCTTTGGAGAATTTCTTGAATTCAACCTCTTCGAGTACTTTCATCGATCAATACGACGAAAAAGTTCCTGTTAATTCATCGGTATTATCTGATTTTGATAGATTAAATCCAAATATAATCACCTCTTATGAAAAAAGAGAAAGTTTGGTTAACAGGATTTATGAATTGCTCAAGAAAGATTATGACTCTTACGGATTGTTCAGAATTAATTTTGAAGATTTTTATCCAAATAAGGAACTTTCAGAAAGTGAACTCAGACTTTTTTCAGGGTTCGTGGTTGATATAGCTTACACATATGCCAACTCAAATTTGACGCTTCAAAGGCTTAAATCAACGAGCTCACCTGACATTTATCACGATATCATTGAACTATCTCATATTCCAGTCGAATTGTTGCTGGCAGTTGCTTATCAAGAATCAAGATTTTTCCCAGGTTCGTACAGAGCGGAAATAGAAGATGGAAATATATATTCTCTGTCTTTTGGTATGAGTCATATACTCATTGATTCAGATAATATCGATATTTCTTCGAATTACTCGGATATAGGCAACGGTGAAAAGGAAAGCTGTACATTTGAATTGATTTCTTATTATTATCTTGGTAATTCACTCAATGAAGAAGACATATTTACAGATTTAGATTTACTGATGATACGTGGAGCATTTTTGTACTCAGCCATTTACTTGGATATGATCTATCAGAAACTTTCATCTTATTTTTGAGGAAGAATATCATGAATGTTGAGAAGATAAAAGAAAAGTTACTCGATAGATTTTACAATGAAAAATACATAGATGCTTTAAAGAGGTACAGTTACATATTCGGAAAGCTCAGAAACCTTCTGAAAAAGAATGATCATGAGGGTTTTATAAATTTGCTGAGCGAAGAACTGAATTTAAGAATAGAACCTCAAATCCTAAAGGAAGTAATTGCAGACTTAAAAAAATACGGTACTGAGAAGATTCTAAATGTTTTAATCAAAAAAAATATCGATGTTACTCAAGTCTCTACTATTTTGTTCATATTGTATCCCAAGAGATTTTTTCCTTACTCTTCCAAATACTTAAAGGAATTTGATATAAAAAAGAAAGTAAACTTTTCTGAGTTTCAATTTATAATTCAAAAGATAATAAATGTTTGTGATTTTATTGAAAATAATCTTGAATTGTATACCCTTTTGAATATGGATGAGGTAAAATTGGTTTTTTTTGAAGATGTCGATTATTTGGTTCACAAGATAAAAGAGTTTGATTTTTTGAAAATAACTCCTGAGGGTATAAAAGAACTTAGGGAAGAAATAACTTTGCTGAAAGAAGAAGAGAAGAAATATCTGCGTGGGAAATTAAAGGGTGTAAATCAGTACCTTTTAAGGGTGATTTTTGAGAAAAGTTATTTCGAAGTAGTGATAGATGGAAACAATATTGTTCATACATCATTGAGACCCTCAATCAAAAACATATTTCATCTTTTCGAATGTATCGCCAAACTTAAACACCTCTTATTTCCTTTCACAATAGTCTTCGATAAAAATATAAAATATCTGATACCGAAAAGTGAACTTCTATTTTTCAAAGAAAGGTTTGAAAACAATCCAAACGTGATTTTTCATTCTCCTGCAGACGAATTAATATACGAACTTCATTTAGCAAGAAAAGCATTAATCATAAGTAACGATAGATTCAGAGAATACGATATAAAAAGCTCCGCTTTTCTAAGGTATAAGGAAGGAAGATTGACTGGAAATTAATTATGGCGTGCCCGGGGAGATTTGAACTCCCGGCCTCCAGATCCGCAGTCTGGCGCTCTATCCAGCTGAGCTACGGGCACAACACAGATAGACTTATCAATGAAAATGGCGGAGAGGGTGGGATTTGAACCCACGGTGGGCAAAAACCCACACTTGCTTAGCAGGCAAGCGCCTTCGGCCACTCGGCCACCTCTCCGCTTATCATTCATGATTCTATCATGAATGATTCTTCATTTCAAGCTATGATTCTTCATCTTCTTCAAATTCAAAGTCATCTTCTTCGAAATTTTCAAAACTTTCCTCTGATTCCTGGGCGACTTCTTCCACTGTCTTCACCGTTTCTCCTGATTCTTCTGTTGATTCTTCTGATAATACTCTACCTTCTCTACCTTCTAAATATGCATTAGCTATCGTGGAAGTAATCAATTTCACAGCTCTTATAGCATCATCGTTACCAGGGATTATGTAATCGATTTCATCTGGATCACAGTTTGTATCCACGATCGCGATAGTTGGAATTCCAAGAGTGTTGGCTTCACTAACGGCGATTCTTTCTTTTTTCGGATCAACTATGAATATCATGTCAGGTATATCCTTCATTTCTTTTACGCCGCCAAGATTTTTTCTGAGTTTTGAAAGCTGTTTTTTCAAAATGCTCTGCTCTTTTTTTGGAAGACTATCGAGCTCTCCGTTTTCTTCCATGGCTTCAAGTTCTTTGAGTCTTTCAATTCTGAGACGTATCGTTTTGAAATTTGTCAAAAGACCTCCAAGCCATCTGTTGTTGACATAGAAAGCACCACATCTTTTGGCTTCTTCTTCAATAGCTTGTTGAGCCTGCCTTTTTGTACCAACAAAAAGTAAAGTTGCTCCTTCAGAAGCTTTCTGTTTTACAAATTCGTATGCTACGTCGATTAATTGAACTGTTTTTTGAAGATCGATCACGTGTATACCTTTTCTTGCAGTATAGATGTAAGGAGCCATTTTGGGGTTCCATCTTCTTGTTCTGTGACCAAAATGAACCCCAGCTTCCAAAAGCTGTTTCATAGTTACTACTGGCATGAAAACACCTCCGTTTTGGTTTTTACCTCCACCCGTTATTCCCACCGACCTCTTAAAGAGGCACCGAGGTGAGAAAAATCAGGGTGTGTGTTGTAGAACAAAGGTATTATATCATGGAAAACATAAATTACAAGACCAGTTTTAAATTCAACAGTTAAAGTTTTGATAAGAGGATTTTAATATTCAGGAGTTTCAGAAACTGTAAATTTTAACATTATCGGAACACTCAGACTCATCATAATTGCCAATACGAAAAACACGGCTCTGAATGAAAAGATACTTATTATTCCTGCCACAAGCGGTCCCACAATTCTTCCAAAGGCTCTTGATGAACTAAGAAATCCAAGCATTTCACCTCTTCTGTTGATTGGCGAATACATTGATATATAAGATGTTACACCCATTATGAATGCTCCAAAACTGATACCAAGAGTGGCATAAGATAAAATTACCAAGATGTAATTTGTTGCCACTCCCATGAATATCAAATTCAGTATCGAAAGGGACATCCCGAGTATCGCAATGAATTTTGGATGAATTCTCTCTGCTAATTTTCCAAAAAAGTATGTTGAGGGTATCTGAAACAAGGGATTAACAGCAGCAAGAATCACTGTAAAGCTTTCACTGAGACCAACGATATCTCTTATGAACACAGCTGCCAGTCCCATAGAACCAGCCGTGCCAGCCTGCCTTAAGAAACTTGCTATATAAAGTGTCCACATTCCGTTGCTTCTTAAAGGTTTAGGATCTTTCAAAATAGGGAAGATCTTTTCAATAAAATTTTCTGCTCTTCGTCTGTATTTGATCATGTCCTTTTTTTCCTTTATCATGAGTACTGGGACAAAAGCGGAGGTTAAAATCACACTCATCAGTAAAATCAAAGGCTTATAAGAAAAGAAAAGCAACAATGCCGATAGAAGTACCCTGCTTATTAACATACCAATGGAATTTGACATACTCAAGAATGAAAGTTCTCTTGAAGTGGAACTTCCACTTATCAGAGAATTATTGGCACTTAGAGCCATCGAAATTGGTTCGAAGCCGCAGATGAAGAAAGTATAGAGAACACCAATCAGATAAATCGAATACACACTATTTGCAAAATAGAAAAAAGAAGATAAAATACCTCCTACAGCTACAGTAGTTGCAAGGATACTTTTTTTACTTGGAGCAATGTCAGATACAGCTCCCCATACTGGTGCCATGAAAGTTGTCGTAGCCCCTTGAAGAGAAGAAAAAATGCTTATTAAAAATAATGAGACACCAATATCTTTCATGTGAAATTGAAGTAAAGGGCCGAATCCCATTATTCCAATGAATCTAAGAATATTTGCAAGCAACAGTGGTGTACGTTTTTCCAATTTTATCCCTCCTGTAGTTTGCACAACAAATTATAACATAAGCTTACCGAATTTTATTTTTTGTGATAAAATCAACCATTGAAAAGGTTTTAATCGAGAACTTTCTTTTAACTCGCACGCTTTCCTATCGCTGAATGAAGGAGAGAAATCAAATGTGGCATGGTAAACAGCTCACTGAAAAAGATTATCGCTGGAACTTCATAGTCAATACGCTTGACTTTGCCTTCTTCAGTCTCGGTATGACTTTTGGATCTCTAATAACTATCTTTCCTGTTTTTGCCAAAAATCTCGGCGCTTCCAATTTTCAGATAGGTTTGATTCCGGCAATTGCCAATCTTGGCTGGGGAATTCCAGCAATACTCGGTGCCAAATACGCTGAAAGATATCCTAAGAAACTCAACCTTGTTTTGAAAGTGACTCTCGGTGAAAGACTTCCATACTTTTTTATGGCTTTGATAAGTTTTTTTGTCGTTCCGTACGATCCGAAATTAGCACTTTATCTTTCTCTCGCTATGCTCGGTGTAGCAACATTTTCTATGGGATTTCTCGGTCCACCGTGGATGAGCATGATTGAAAAAGTTATCGATAGCAGAAGAAGAGGAACGTATTTTGCAATGGGGAATGGCCTTGGAGCAATCATGGGGGTAGGCGGTGCATCCTTAGCACGATATTTTCTCGAAAGCTATCCATTTCCATCAAATTTTGGGTATTCTTTTTTTTGCGCATCTATCTTTTTGATGATTTCTTTCGTGTTCTTAGCTTTAACGCGCGAAATTCCTGATGAGAACACGAACGACGATGTCGCTTTTTCAGAATACATAAAAGGAGTAAAAATCGTTCTTTACGATAAAAATTTTAGGAATTATATAATAAACAGAGTACTGGACGCTTTGATGATGGCATCAAGTGGTTTTATAACCGTTTATCTTGTAAAAAAACTCTCAATGCCAGATGAAATAATTGCGAATTTCACAGCGATTCTGCTGGTTTCTCAGGGGCTTTCTTCATTTGCTCTTGGACCATTTGGCGATAGATTTGGGCATAAATATTTGATAGTAATGGGAAGGCTATCATACCTTGTGGTTACTGTTCTCCTTCTGATTTCAAGAAACATATTCTATGCCTATCTATCTTTCGTGTTGATCGGTCTGGTTAATTCTGCAAGGATGGTAGGAGATTTTGCCTTCACACTCGATATCGTTCCTAAAAATAGAAAAGAACTGTATATGGGAGTTTTAAACCTTCTGATATCACCCTTTTCGTTCCTTGCACCGTTGTTTGGAGGAAAATTGGCCGATATTTTTGGATACGAAACACTATTTTATTTTTCATTGATAATTGGGTTGGCTTCTTTAATATTCCTGATCAAATTTGTTCAAGACCCAAGACGTAAACTGAATAACGTATGAAGTCATCGATAGTTTTCAGAGATAGGTTGAGTTCTGTTTTTTTACCAGTATAGACTTCCAGAGCTTCGATTATAAGATCTCTGAAATCTGGAAGATTTTTTATCATTTTTTTGCAAAGAAGACTTCACCTTATAGAAGACTGAGTTTCCTTTGCTAGTTCTGATAAAAATCATCTTCCCAGAATTTTTCTGGTGAAAGAAACGAATCTATCTTTGAAAATGGACATACAGCGATACATTTACTACAATCACTACTGTATTCGACCCAAAATTCGAAGCACTTTTCTGCATCAATGTAGTATTTTTTCACTCCGGGGTTGTTGGAAACATTGCAGGGCTCAAAATCCATTTCTTTTTTGAAACTTATTGCTTTCTTCTCACAAACTTTTGCACATTTGAGACAGTTTTTGCAGAAGTTTTTTAAATATTCTATGAAACTGTAATCTGGTTCATCAGTTTCTAAAGGTAGATCTGTGAAAATCTTGCAAATTCTTACCCTTGGACCATATTTTGGGTTCACAAGCAAACCGTTTCTTCCAACAGCTCCAAGACCAGCCTCTATTGCCATCGGAATACTTAAAGCTGTATCGTTGCCACATTGAATTGCCTTGTAACCCAGATTTCTTATGAATTCTCCCAAACAGGAAAGAACAAATGCCATCGTTGAGTATGCTTTGCCGGTGGCTGCTGAAGATATTATCGAAGGAGAAGTTGAGATTGCCGCTTTGTCCATTTCTATAAGCATAACTATAGCTGTATTGACACCTTCTGGGAGTTCGACATCTTTGTAAAGCCACTTTTCATTAACCTTTGATATTCCAACTTCTACTGCGCCGAAAAATTTTGCTATCTTTTTGAGCTGTTTAGTGAAGTTCTTTGAATCCGTTATTTTGAATCTATCTTTTTTCCAGCCCTGTGAGGACTCTTCACCTATCCAAGTGAAAGCGTAAGAAAATCTGTCATGCACTGTCCAAGAAGCATCGGACATCGAAAATTCTATCCTTCCAAAACCAGGCTTACCGGACTCTATCATTTTACTTACATTCGTTGAAATCCATTTTCCATAGGTGGAAAGCGAATGGTCCCATTTTGGGCGTGAAAGCATTGTATTTTTTCTATCAAACCTTCTGTAAACACTTTCATCTATTGAATAAGGAAAAGCCAAAGTAAATCCTCCTTTTTTGATTAAATTATATCAAAGCGCCTTTTGAGAGTTTGTTGTGTAAAAATTAAAATTGTTATATAATAATTTTACGTGCAAAAAACTATTAAGGGGATGATTAAGAATGGGTAAAGCTGGAAATGTATTGATTTTAATTTTTCTCGGTTTGGCAGTCTCCTCTTTATTTGCAACCATTCCTTCGCCTGTATTATACTTCAGTTTTGAAAAGACGTTTTCACCAGAAATATTGAATACAAGGTATTTTTTCGATCCAAATCCAAAGATTTTTGGGGACGTAGAGATTGTGAACAAAGACGGGGATTACTGTTTGTATTTTGATGGTGAATCATTTTTAAGATTTAAAACACCGGATCTTTTGGATTATGACAGCTTTTCTGTTTCACTCTGGGTTGTTCCTAAATACATAGCACCTTTCAACAGGAACAACTGGGATAACATAACCACACTTTTTTCGATAAGAACAAACAACGATTTTCCGGAGTGGTCTTTTGCTCTCTACAAATTGAAAGGTGAAATCTATGCTTTTGTTTTCTACGTTTCAAAAAACAATACCATAATTGGCTGGGATTTTCAGATAACGAAAGACTTGTTAGATGACAACTGGCACAATTTCGTTTTTACAAAAACACCAGATACAATAGAATTTTATTTAGATGGAAAATCTGGAGGCAGAGTGAGTCTTAGAACCGATGAGAAGTTTCAGAACTATGTCCGTAGTGATTATCTCTGCCTGGGTGGTTCAACAAGGAGCGCACTTAACAGTAAATTCAAGGGATATATGGATGATTTTGCCGTTTGGGACAAAATACTTACAGAGGAACAGGTCAGAAATATTTTCAATTATGGTGGAATCGGCAAAAATGAACCTGGAACAATTGAATTCGATATTGAAAAGGCAAAAGCTAAATTAAGAGAAGCGTATAATCAAGGTAAAATATCTTATGAGCAACTTAAAAAAGCACTGAATGAAATCAACAGCAACAATCCGAGCAAATTACTGCTTGATTTCGTGAACGGAATCATAAGTGTAGATGATTTTGCGATACTTTACTAATTAAAAATCCAATTTTTCAAATTTTTGATTCAGCTCACTTATACTTTTACTTATATCTTCTATTGAATCAAGGAGTTGTTCAACTCCCAGTAGAACTTCTTCCATGGAATGTCTGAAATTATATGATAGTTTTGTAAGTTTATCAACATTATCAACAAAATTGTCCAGAACCTCTCTGATCATCTCAAGAGAATCTTCGGTTGCCTTTGTATCTTTTTCAATCTTTTCAGCTATTAACACTGATTCTGAAATTACATTTTTTATTTCGTCAAGCATTTTTCGAGATTCTTTTGCCATTTTACGTGAATCAGCAGAGACACTGGTTATTAATTCTGATATTTTGTTCAGACCCTCTCTGTCTATTTTTTCTCTGCTCGTTTCAACTGTTGCATTTATCGCAAGTACAGTGATGGTGTCCGAAAGCTCCGTTATCCTATCGTTCAGTTCGTTAAGTGAGTCGGTAAAACTCGCTATTTGCATGCTTTTTTCTGTCATTATAGACGTGTTCTCCATAAAAGTTCTTAAATTCTCGAATATTTTTTCGGTTTCTGCTCGTGCTTCTTCTATAGATGATGCAAAATCCTGAATGACTGTGTCTAAATTATCGTAAGATTTCTTGGTGTTTTCAGTTGTGTTTTTAACTTCCACTGCAGCAGAACTGTTTTCAAGGACGGAGGTAGACGTATTTGCTATGAAATTCTTTATATTCATAGTTTGTTCAACAAGCGGTTTCATCATATAATTCATGAAAAATTTTATAATAAGTGAAAGCGCTGCGGAGACTGAAAACAGTATAATTAAAATAAGAACCTTGTTTTTAGGATCTATACTGAAAACTTCTGAATACTTTACGGCACGAATGAGATAATAATTCTCGCTGTTCGCAGTGAATTTAGAGAACGTTGAAAAGATCTTTTGGGAATTGTAAATATATGTATAACTTCCAGAACTTTTCTTGAAGATTTCATTCAGTAGATTCCCAAGCCCTTCATTTTTTAAGTTCCTGCCTATCTTTGTTTTATCAGTATGGAGCAGTACTTTTCCATTGGAATCGATAACGTAATAATAACCATTTTCAATGTTCGAGATCGTTTCCAGAATATCTTCAAAATCATCGCCTCTGGACAAAATTTTACTGTAAACAATCGACAGAGTCCTGGTTTCCTGAAGCAACAAGTCCTTTAAATCTTTTTCGATAAGATTCATGTAAACCTCGTTGAGCAGAAACCATGTTATAACAATTGAAACAATTGAAGTTGCAGTTGCTAAAAGCCAGTATTTAAGATTTAGTTTCATTTTGATCACCCTTTTTCACGTATCTATCTTTCCCACTCTTTTTAGCCTGATACAACAATCCATCAGCTTCTTCAATAATCTTTGTTGTGGTTGTATCATAATTGCAACAGGAAATTCCAGCGCTAAGTGTTATTCTAACATCAGATCCCAGAATTTCTGACCAGTTTATATTTCTAACTTCATCAAGGTGTCTCCTGATAACATACTCGGCTTCGTTCAAATCAGTAGCAGGAAAGACTATTATAAATTCCTCGCCACCGTATCTTCCAGCAATATCGCTTGCTCTCACGGTGTGCTTTATAGTTTCTCCGATTTTTTTAAGAACTTCATCCCCTGCAACGTGTCCAAATCTATCGTTAATCGTTTTGAAATCATCGATATCAAGCATTGCCAGAGATAAAGGAAGGCCTTTTCTTTTAGCAAGAGATAAATACTCTCCGAGTCTAAAAAGAATATATTTCTTATTGTATAATCCTGTTAGAAAATCGGTTTCTGCCTGCATTTTATAACTGGTGAATTCGTTCAAAGCATTCGCTATTACGCTCAAAGAGCTTGCAAGGAGGTTCATCAGATAATTCATTGAGTTTATGTTAGATGGATTATCGAATAAAATCACTCCCTCTTCTTCCGTCTCATACACAATGGGGAAAGCTAAAAAATTTTGAGAAATCTTTTGGTTAGATTTACTATCATACACTCCGCCCTTAAAAATCCATTCAGAAGGAGTGATTGGTTTTTTCAAAGATGAAATTAACATGGATTTCAAATAATCTACCGAGAATTTCTTGTTATCCTTATTAAATCCGTAGATTCTTCCTGAAGAAGCTGAAAGTAGTAACAGATACATTCCGTCGAATCTTTCAAATTGTTTCAAAAATTGATAGAGTTTTTGAACAAGATGTTCTTCATCAGATAGGTATGAAACCAGTTTCAAGATTTCTTTTTCAAGAGTCTCTCTTTTTAAATTTTCTTCGAGTATATCAGTCAATTCACCGAAAGGCTCTCTGATCGATTTAAAAAATTCTCTACTCCATCCTATGCCGTACTTTCCACTTTCAATAAATTCATCCAATTCTTTTAAAACCTCGTTGATATCCATACTTTTTCGAAAGAAAGCATTCGCTCCACTTTTTTTGGCCCAGAAATCATTCACAGTTTCATCGGCACCTGTTAGTATGGCTATGCCAACATTCTTGAAAGATGGATAATCCCTTATGATTCTGCAAAGGTGTATTCCATTCATTTTGGGCATCACGTAATCTGTTATAACTACATCAGGTAGGAATTCAAAAAATTTGTTCAATCCTTCAATACCGTTAGATGCTTCTTCCACTGTAAATCCTTTTTGAATTAAAAACTTTTTAAGGTATTCTCTCCAGATTTTACTATCATCGACTATCAAAATTTTATGCATAATTTTCTCCTCCATTTAGTAAGTTCAAAGTTTTTTTTATAAAATCAAGCGAAACAAGTTTATATTTTGTGAGGTTCTTCTGAGCACTTTCTATCATGTATTTGAACTTTGCGTTATTTTGAAGATAGATCTGAATATTCTTATTGTGTTCTATTTCCATAAGACCTTTCGTTCCATCGTTTCCCAAACCACCTAATAGAAATACATGAACTTCAGAGTTTGTTATCCTTTTTAAGCTTGAAAGCAATTTATCAATTGATGGTGTAAGATTTTCTGATGAGGATTCCACTCCAAGTTTTTCATCTGATATGAATACAATATTTTTTCCACCAAACGGTAGATAAATTTTGTTGTTCAGCATAGTATTTTGTTTTATTATTTCTATTTCACACTTTGTTGTCCGCTTTAGAAGTTCCGCAAGATTATTGACTTGTGTCGAATTGCTGTGCAGGGCAATAATGATTGGTATTTTCAATTTTTTTATTGATTTAAGTAATTCTATGATTGTTCTTGGTGCTCCTGCAGAACCAGCAAGAATGATTATCTTTTTCATCATGTTTCACCTTTTTAGAAATTTTTCGAGTAATTTGATCAATCTTTCAAGATTTTCACCCTTTATCATGTACGCATTTGCCCCAGATTCCAGACCTTTTTTTATATCCTCTGGTTTAGAACGAGTGGTCAATATTATCACCGGGACATCAGGAAATTTTTCTTTGAGTCTTCTGGTGGTTTCAAATCCATCAATTTCTGGCATTTCAACGTCAACCACAGCAGCATCAAATCCAGATTTTTCAAGTGCTTCAATACCATTTTTAGCTTGTAGGACGTCGTAGTCATAAGATTCAAGAAAATTTTGAAGTACAAGTCTTGTAATACTCGAATCATCTACGATCAGTATGGTTTTTTTATTGGAGATTTTTTCGGATTTTGAAAACTTATGTGGTGAAATAAGTTTAGTATCTATAAGAGGAACAGGAAACGGGAATATGTTCTTCACGAAATACTTTGATATGTTACTATCTTTTTGAACAAGCTGACCATTGAATATTCCTGTTATTTCATCGACCAGAAAGGCTTTATTGTCCTTCAGAAAAATTCCAAAAGTTCCCTGAAGACTGCTGAAAGGCATCAAACTGTACAATTCATCTCTGTACTTAAGCGACTTTTGACCTTCGAATTCGAATATCTCGAGATTGTTTTTAACCAGTATTATCTCGGATATATCAATAGCAAAAATATTTCCATTACTTTTCACAATCATGACTTTCTTTATGAAATGTGTTGTTGGAAGTTTTATGATGAATTTCGTTCCTTTATCTTTTTGCGTTTGAACCTCTATGGTTCCACCTCTTTCTTCTACGAAAGTTTTGGCAGCATACAATCCTATGCCTCGACCTGCTGAAAAATCTGCCTCTTCTTTTGTAGAAAAACCAGCCATAAAGATCGCGCCGAGTGGATCAACATTTTCGTATCCAAGGGATCTTGCTTTTTGTTTTATCTTTTCTGTGGCCAGACCAGAACCGTCGTCTTCTATTATCAAAACTATGTTCTTTGACTCAAGATGGGCAGAAATTTTTATGGCACCTTCCTCAGGTTTACCTTTCTTTTTTCTTTCCTCTGGTTTTTCAATTCCGTGTGATATTGAATTCTTTACTATATGGATTAATGAATCTCTAAGCATTTGCGAATCTTTCAACGGGATTTTTAGGTCCTGATTTTCGATCAGCAGTTTTAATTTTACCTTTTTTCCATTTAAAGTAGATTCCTGAAAAACCAGATTTTCAAAACCATCCATGACCTTTTCTATACTGATGAATTCACTTTCATATATCAAATTACTTAGATAGTTTTTCAGATTTGTAAGTTCTATCATAGCGAGATTTAAGTTTCCAAGTATCAGATTATTTTCGACTTTTATAACACTCTCCAGTACTTTGTGACAGTCGCTTTCAGAAAAATCCGATTTTTTCACATTTTCTTCAAAATCCAGATCATCAATTTCTCCATTTAAAAACATTGATAGCTTTTCTGATTCTTCATCTGTAAGATCAGAGTTTTTGCTTTTGAAAAATTCTATTATTTTCATGATTCGTGCTGTATCCTGTTGAGAAATCTTACGTTTACCTTCATAGATGTTCTTGAATACATCTTCGATCTTGTGTGAAACCTTCTGAAACCCTTTGAATCCAACCAAACTGGCAGAACCTTTTATGGTGTGGAAAGCTCTATAAACGTCTTTCAAATAGGATATACTTTTCTCATCGAAAAATTTTTTCAGAGCTTCTTCCGCTTCCTCCAATTTTTCTTTTAAATCTTCTAAAAATATAGGAATAAAGGAGTCATTTTCCATAATTTCACCTTAGAATTTTATAACTTTTTCCTTCAAAGATTAGATATTCTTCATCATTTTCCGGACTTATTATCTTCTCTTCATTTGTTATAAGAATTCTTGCTGTTCTGAATGCTCTTCTGTCTTTTGTTATCAAAATCCATTTTCCATTTTCAACCAGGGATTCTACGTTCAAAATTTCTCCGCTTTTTCTACTCACGAATCCTGTATATCTTTCAAAACTTATAGGACATAGTTTTTCAACCTCGACTATTTCTTCGATATCTTCAAATTTCAAGGCAAAATCTGTTCCTTCTAAAATTACAAAAGTTTGTCTATTTACGATTTTTTCACTTTTTGTTTTTTTCCTACTCTCAGGTTCTTCCAAAATCAAGGGTGAAAATGAAGCATCAGATTTCTGTGGGGTTTTTTCAAAATCTACAATTAGAACTCTTTCACCTTCAAAATAGAACATACCTTTTATTAAATCTTCTTCAAAATCAATTTCTGTAAATTCGTTGATTATTATCTTTGTTATTGGCCTTGTAACACCAACAGCAAAATCCTTATAAACCAGAAAGACCTTAAACAAAGGTCTTTCAAAACCGGTGAAAAAGTTGAAAATTGGATATAGTTTATCGTTTTTTGCAAAGAAGACTCCATCTTCTGTAAGATGGAGATGAATTTGCAAGTTTTGATGTAGTCATTCGTGTGTAATATAATATGCTTGTG
>JARRBB010000081.1 GCA_029981435.1 Thermotogaceae bacterium
AGATAAAAAGGACGTTGTTGCAAGAGGTAATTTTGCAACAATAAAAGATGGAATAATAGTTGATAGAAGAGCTGGAAGGCCATCCAGTGAAGAATCAAAAAAAATTGTAGAAATTCTCTCTGAAAATATTAAAAAAATAGACGATGTTGATATAACTTTCTACCCAGGTAAAGAACATAGACTTGTAGTTAAATTTACAGGAGATGGCTTATTTGATGAAGTAACGGATGCTGATCCACAAAGAGAAGGATCACCAATGGAATGGGCTAAGGCAACTAATCCCGATTCAGAAAAAATGGCTAATATTGTCAACAAATTGATAAAAGAGATAGGGGAAGTCTTGAAAGATCAACCAAAAATGAATTTCGCACTATTACGAGGATTTTCCAAGCATCCTCTATTGCCATCTTTTGAAGAGAATTATAAATTGAAAGCCGCGGCTATTGCTACCTATCCTATGTATAAAGGGCTTGCCAAATTAGTAGGAATGGAAGTGCTAGAAGCAGGTCAAACAATAGAAGACGAGGTCGAAACACTGAAAAAAGTATGGAATGATTATGACTTCTTCTACTTTCATGTGAAAAAAACTGATTCCTATGGTGAAGACGGAAATTTCGAAGAAAAAGTGAAAGTTATCGAAAACACCGATAAAGCCGTGAAAGAAATTTTAAACCTGAAACCAGATGTTTTAATCATCACCGGAGACCATTCTACCCCTGCTTTACTAAAAGCACACAGCTGGCATCCTGTTCCTGTTTTGCTCTATTCAAAATATGTAAGAAAAGGATTGTCTGTTTCTTTTGATGAGTATGAATGCGCAAAGGGGACCCTTGGAACGATATCAGCCTTGGATATTATGCCGTTAGCTTTGGCAAATGCTTTAAAACTAGAAAAGTACGGAGCTTAATCAAAGTGGGCCATATGGCCCACTTTTTAAATTATATTTGAAGTATTAAAAACAAACAATTTGTAACTGGTTAATTCGCAATCTTGAGAAAAAACCTTTACCATTAGATCATGTGTTGATTCCAAGATTACTTTATCTTGAAAAATACTGATTGTTATCTTTGCTCCCTTCCAGTAGATTTTGAAAGATAATTTCTCCCATTTTTCTGGTATCCAAGGGTTGAGATTCAAAACTCCACTCTCATCTACACTCAATCCCCCAAAACCATAGACAATGCTTTGCCATGAACCTCCAGTAGATGCAGCGTGTAAACCAAACTCCGTGTTTCCTTGATTATCTTCCAAATCAGTCATCACTGTTTTCATAAAATATTCATAGGCATTGTGATGATCTCCCACTTTCAAACCCATTATTGAATACATAGACGGACTCAAAGAAGATTTATGCATAGTCCTTTTCTCATAATAGTCATAATTCAATTTTTTCGTACTACTATCAAATTCATCTTCCAATAACAATAAAAGCATTATCACATCTGCCTGTTTCACAAGTTGAGTTTTATCTAATTTATTGATCTCTACACCTTTAGGCCACAGTGGCATTTTGTTTTTGTCCCACTCATTGATAATATAGTCCTTCAGTTTAAAATAGCCCTCAAATTGTTCTATAAGTTCTGTGTCGTCAAATTTTGGGATAAATATCTTTTCCGAAATTTCTTTCCAGTTCTTGAAATCTTTTTCTGATAAACCCAAATTATTACACAATCTGTCATATTTTATAAAATCTTTTTGCTTAAGTAAATTAGAAATCTCATAAGCTTTTTTTAAATTCCACCTAGCTAGATAATTCGTATAGGCATTGTTATTTACGTGCTCATGAAACTCATCAGGACCTATAACATTATTGATTTCATATCTGTCTTTTTGCTCATTATACTCTAATCGAGATTCCCAAAATTTTGCGGTTTCAAAAAATATTTCTGCTCCATAATCAAACATGAAGTTCTCATCGTTAGTAGCTCGAAAATATTCCCAATAAGCAAAAGGAATATCTGCTGTAATATGTATTTCTTCATCACCGGTCCATATTCTCACTGGATTACCCAAATAATCTTTTCCCCACTTTGGAGTAGTTTCTAAACCATTATCTGTCGACTCCCATGGAAATTGGGCACCTTTGTATCCATTCAAAATGGCATTTTCCCTGGCTCCGTTTAGTGTATTATATCTGTATAGTAGAAGCGATTTTGCTGTTTCCGGTTGAGAATATATAAAAAACGGGACCATAAATATTTCGGTATCCCAAAATATGTGCCCTTTATATCCTTCCCCGTGTAATCCTTTAGCGGCTATACTAACACTAGTATCATTTTTATTGGCACATGAGGTTAACTGAAAAACGTTGAATCTAATGCCTAACTGAGCTTTCTCATCACCTTTTATTTCTATATCAATATCATCCCAAATCTTTTCCCATTCTTCACAGTGTTTTTTTAACTCTTTTTCATAACCTTCAAAGGCAAATTCTACTAAAGCTTCTTCTGATACTTTTTCAACATCACTTATGTTATCTCTCGTTGTGTAAGTTACTCCGTATTTATATATAGTATAAACTTCATCTTTTTCAAGAAAAATCTCATAAAGTTCTTTTACTTTATCACCTAAAATTTTAAAAGAACGATTTCTTAAAAGGTTATTGTTATTTCTATAGCAACGCAACGTCGTTGCTTCGACTACGTCAATTGCTTTCTCTTTTGTAGAAGATTTTAGAAATATACCTGGCTCCAAATCTTTCATTTTTAGAACATTATAATGTTTTACCTCTTTATAAGGATCGTGAACAGAATTTGTAATTGATCCATCTATTGTGTTTTCGATTATAAGTTTTCCTGAAAAATTCTTCGGTACTATTTCATATTTAGTTGCCCATCTGTGGACATCATTCTTGCTGACAAATCTTTCGACGTTGATCGTTAATATTTCACCAGAAGTCAATTCAACTTCTAAGTTTGTTTTTAAAATTGCTTTTCTCATATCAAGAAATCTTTTGAAATTTCTAATTTTGTGATTATCTAAATTAATCCTTTTTCCATCGATATAGAATTTTATTGTTAAAGGGTCCGGATTATTCACGATCTCCTGTACTTCTGCTTCTGATTTGTCATATATACCACCAATAAAGTTACCTTTCCAACCGTAACTTGAAAATTCATTGAACCCTCTAAGTCCTCGATAACCGTTTGCTAATGTGAAAATAGTCTCGTATTTTTTGTTTTCTTCTGGATTGTATTCATCTTGTACAATTTCCCAAAGGTTCAAAATTTGCTCCCTCCCATAAAACATATTTTTTAAATAGATTCAATTAACGTTAAATTAATGTTTTCAAAATTCTTAATTACTTTATCCGCACCTTTCAATACTTCTTCTTCTCCCACACCAATAACTTTCATTCCGGCTCTTTTCGCAGCTTGTATCCCTGCTACAGCATCTTCAAAAACGACACATTCTTCTGGTTTTAAACTTAAATAATTAGATGCTGTTAAAAAGATTTCCGGATTAGGTTTTGCATTACTTATCATTGTTCCATCTATAACCGCGTCGAAGACGTCTTCAAAATTTAATCGCTCTAAAATTAATTTTGTGTTTTTGCTTGCTGATGCAATTGCGATCTTAATACCTTTGCTTTTCAAAATTTTTATAAATTTCTCTACACCAGGAAGTAATTCACTTTTGTCCATCTTACTTATGTACTCAACGTACCAATTATTTTTCTTTTGTGCCAACTCTTCTTTTTCTTCTAGACTAAGATTTAAATTTCCCAAATCTAATATAATCTCCAAACTTTTCATCCTACTAACACCTTTTAACCTTTCGTTATCTTTTTCATTAAAAGGTATATTCAACTGGTCTGCAAGTTTCTTCCATGCCATATAATGATATTTTGCTGTATCGACTATTACTCCATCTAAATCGAAAATGCAGGCTTTTATCACAGATTAATCCTCCTTTGTATTTCTAAACTCAATACCTTCATCATCAAATTCTTGATCAATTAACCTTTAACTGCAGCAGCTCTACCTGTTTCAACAAACTGTTTTTGAAATGAAAGAAATATAATTATCATTGGAATTGTCATTATGATAGTTGCCGCCATCATGTACTGCCAGAAAGTATAATAAGATGTCTTAAAAAAATTTAATCCTAGGGTTAAGGTGTACATCTCTTTTTGAGAAGTAATTATTAAAGGCCATTGAAAATCATTCCAAGCACCTAAAAAAGTATATATAGCTAACGCCCCAACAGCAGGCCTAGCATTGGGTAACACTATTCTGAAAAAAGTTCCTCCAATCCCAGCTCCATCTATTCGTGCAGCTTCTTCCATCTCTTTTGGAAAATTCATAAAGAATTGCCTCATCAAAAATAGTCCAAAAATATTTGCCAATTTTGGAAACACCATCCCATAATACGTATTGACTAAATCCCAATTTACCATTAAAGTATATTGTGGTATCATGGTAACTTGAGCTGGAACCATCATGGTCCCTAAAAAAAGAGCAAACCACACTTCCTTTAAGGGAAATCTTAGTCTCGCAAAAGCATAACCTCCAAGGGTACCTATGAGAATGTTCCCAATGGTAATAAACCCTGCGTATAAAACTGTATTTAAAAACCATCTCGAATACAACGGAACTACTTCAAAAACCTTCGCATAGTTTTCAAATGTTAAAGGAGCACCAAAAGCCTTAGGTGGCCATTCAAAAACTCGTATCTTGGGTGGCCAACTCATTACATCGGTACCTTTAGTAATACCGTTTTCGTCAACATAATTCATAGGTACAAACGATACGAGTGCTGCCCATAAAAAGGGAAAAAGAGAAATTAAAGTGTAGACAATTAAAACAATATAAGATATTATCCTTGCAATTTTCCATTTTTTCTCTGTCATTGATTTCACCTCAATATTCTTCAGGGATGTATCTCCGTTGTAAAAACGTTATGAACATAATGATCGCAAAAAGTATCAATGCTAGTGATGAAGCATAACCCATATTTCCGTATTCAAAAGCATTTTTATATATGTAAAATGAGATCGTGATATTTCTCATATTTTCGATTAAAAAATAGATCTGATCAAACACTTGCATACAGCCAATAGTTCCCATGACTATAACAAACAATATCTGCGGTCTTAAAAGAGGTAGAGTAATCCTCCAAAATTTCTGTCCCCCAGAAGCACCATCTATCTCTGCAGCTTCATATAATGAATTGGGAATGTCTTGCAGTCCTGCTAAAAAGGTAATCATAAAATATCCCGCGGTAGACCATATGTTCATGAGCATTATTGAAAATAATGCGGTATTTGGGTTATTAAGCCAATCTATCGGTTGATATCCAAAATTGCCGAAAAGTCCAACAAGAATTCGATTTAAGACTCCTGGTTTAGAATAAATCAACCAAAAAATCATAGAGATAGCAGCAGATGATGTTATGGCTGGAAGAAAAAATACAACTTTGTAAAATTTAACACCCTTAACTTTTGAATTCGCTGCGACTGCTAACAAAACAGCTAAAAAAGTTTGTATAGGAACCACGATAATAGTATACAATAATGTATTAAAAAGAGATATTCTGACATAATCATCATTAAACATTCTCTGAAAATTTCCCAATCCGACAATTTGGGGTTTATATTTTTTAAATAGATCTTTTTCTTCTTTCATATAGGTTGTCATAAATTCAGAACTTGTCATAGTTGTATCTAATTTACCTTCGATAAAATCTTCCAAAAGTTTCTGACTATCAAAATATTTCAATATCGCTTCTTTTTGTTCCTCATTTAAATTAATGCCAACGTCGTATTGGATAAAAGTGAGTACGTCAAACCAGCTTTCTATTTCATCAACAGATTTCACATCTGTCTGAAACATACCTAGATGAAGCTCAATGGCTTCTTGTGGGTTAAGCGGTGCCTTGAATTTTTGTGTTTCTAAAGGATTAAAATTAGTAAAACTATAATAAAATATCATGATAATTGGATATATTACAAATAATAAGACTATAATTATAACAGGAGAAGCGAACAGATACCCAGATATTGCTTCTCTAGTTTTAGGTTTCACAAAATCACCTCTTTTCTTAAAAAATGATGAGGGGTTGCCCCTCATCATTTAATTAACTTTAATAAAAGCCTTGAAGACACCTAGTCTGATCTATTGAGTCACCCAAGAATTATAATTCTTTTCGATAGAATTTACAGCTTCTTCAATTGTAATTCTTCCTGCAAAAAGATCATTTAGTAAAGAGTTCAAATAATCGTTTGCTTTGGCAAATATCCCGGTAGGAGTAGGAACTCTCCATGGGTAACCAAATTCAACTGAATCATAGAATACTTTCTTCATAGGATCTGTATCTTCAGCGGCAACACTTTGCCTTGAACCAAGAACTCCTGCCTTTTCAACGAAAATTTCTTGTCCTTCAGTTACTAAGAATTTTAAAACCTCCCATGCTTCATCCTTATGTGGGGTTTGCCTATTCATACCCCAAGCAACGGTATATATCATAGTGGATTCCTCAACAAGACTTGGTATTTCAACTATACCTGTCTTTTCTTCAACATTTGGGAAAGATTCTCTTATATATCCCAAAGCCCAAGG
>JARRBB010000082.1 GCA_029981435.1 Thermotogaceae bacterium
AACACAAGCCCAATCGTTGTAATTAGTTGAGATGTTCATCTTCTTGTAGATGATGGAAGAATAGTTTAAAAAGAAGTTGTATACAAATCGAGCACAACCGAAATGTTTATTCAATTTTTCTGTTTGCTTTTTTGAAGGATAGCTTCTGAACTTGTAAGTTTTAAGCATTTTATCCTTTCCATTGGTTTTTGATATACTTAATTCAAAAATGCTATATGTTCTACATTTGTATACTAACGCTTATATTATGTGACAATTTGTAATTATTTGCAAATTCATCTCCACCTTATAGAAGGTGGAGATGAATTTGCAAAAAAATGATAAAATAACGTTATCATGTTTGGGGAGGAATAAAAATGAGAAGAAACGCCATATTGTGGCTAATTTTCATTACTTTTATCTGGGGGTCGATATTTCCCATTCAAAAAATAGCTCTTGATGGTGTATCTCCGCTTGTTTTTAATTCTTTCAAGTCCTGGCTCGCGTTTTTGGTGTCATTCTTTATCTGGAAAGAACGCAACTTCAAATACGCTTTTATACTTGGGATCTTCGTTGGGGTCGCCTATATATCACAAACTACGGCGTTGAAACTTACCGATGCCACAAAGGTGGGATTCATAACCTCTCTATACATCCCGCTGGTTCCTGTATTTTCCTATTTTATCGAGAGGGAAAAGGTCACAAAATTACAGGTTCTGGCTTTTGGAATTTCATTGATCGGTTTCTATCTTTTAACTGGTGGAATAGATAAAATAAATGCTGGTGATCTTCTTACAGTCGTTGTGCTATTAGCTTCGCAGTTCATCTTGTTTTAACGACCAGATTTTCAAGAAAAGTTAAAGGAGAAAGCTTGATAAGTTATCAGATGCTCACAGTAGCAGTAATAAGCACTTTTTTGAGTTTGAAAAGCAACTGGTACATGACACTTGCTGCTATCTGGACTGTACTATATGTCGCCATATTTGCTTCAATCGTAGCAGGATTAATACAACTAAAATATCAAAAGGTTGTTGGTAGTAATACAGCGGCATTGATTTACACAGTTCAACCTGTTTTTGCTCTCATTCTTTCTTATTTTTTACTTGGTGAAAAATTAGGTCTTTCTCAATCTTTTGGTGCATTGTTACTTCTCACAGCCATGCTGATAGCATCTCTCAAGAGAACATCCTGAACAGGAGGTTAGTATGAGAAAAAAAGCAGTATTCTGGTTACTTGCAATCACAATTGTGTGGGGTTCAACTTTTCCTTTACAGAAGATAGCACTGGTCGACGTTTCACCTCTGGTTTACATTTCGCTGAGATTTTGGATAGCTTTTCTATTCTCATTTTTTCTATGGAAAAAAAGGAATTTCAAATACGCCTTCATTCTTGGGCTTGTCCTTTCTATAGGCTATATAACTCAAACATGGGGATTGAAATTAACGACAGCTTCAAAAAGTGGTTTCATAACATCGCTCTATATACCGCTGGTACCATTTTTTTCTTACATGTTTGAAAGGGAAAAAGTCACAAAACTTCAGTTTTTAGGCTTTGTACTTTCTATGATAGGTTTTTACATGATTTCAGGGGGTATAGATGGTATAAACGTTGGAGATTTTCTAACATTGATCTGTGCAGTTAGCTTTGCCCTTCATATAGTCTTGATAACCGTTTATTCAAAGAAGGTGGAAGAAACGAGTTTACTGAGTTATCAGTTTTTGACAGTTGCTGTGATCAACACCTTACTGTCTTTAAACAGCAATTGGAATTTAACTGTAATGGCAGTCAGTGTTGGAATTTACACCGGTATAGCTGCATCTGTTCTCGTAATTCTGGTACAATTAAAATATCAGAAAATTGTCGGAAGCAACGCTACGGCGCTCATTTTCAGTGGTGAACCAGTTTTTGCATCTATATTCTCCTATTATTTCTTAAACGAAAGATTGAGTGAATTTCAGTTTGCCGGTGCTGTTTTATTGATAATTGCTGTAATTCTGGCTTCCTTGAAAAGGAGTGATGAGATTTGAGTATAGAGAAGGTACTGTGGTTTACAACTGATTTTATCGATTACGCAAAAAAAATAAAAGAGTTTACCACAAAAATTTATATACCTGATTTTTTACATTCAGAAATAGAGGAAAAAGATCTTTTCATTCCACTTTCAGCTGAATCCATAAAATTCCCAGAGGACTTCATGAACGATTCACTTAAAAATTTCGATATGTTCGTCGTTAATATCCCTGAATTGAACCCTTCCTGGGACGAGAAAACACTTCTTGAAAAAATTGAGACCAGTTTTAGCGTACTTGTAAAGCAGGCCGTTAAAAACTACAGAGATATCATCGTAGTGACAAATGAGAAGACACTTCAAACAGTTATAAAGAACCTCGAAGAATGCGGTGATGTTCCTCTTCAGGATAGAAGAAGAATGGCTCTGGAATCGATGCAAAGACTTATAGATTACTATGTAAATCTTTACAAACTCCTTTCAGAAACATTCGCATCTGAGAAGTTCGAATATCTTTTGCTCAAAAAGCTTCAGCCACTTGAATTCAATAAAAATGTGTACAAAGATGTCGAACTTTTAAAAATACAATCAAAGCAGACTTTTTTTGAGAACGTTGAATTTCTGAATAATGAGCTACTTTCAATCGAATATATCAAGGTGATTCACACGAGTATGAAAATCCTTGAAAACCTATCTGAAAACTCATGTGCATTGATCTCTGGTGATAAGATAGAGTTTATTTCAAGTAATGCATCACTTGAATACAACATCCAAAGAATTTTGGATTATGCAAAGAGTTATAAGGTTTCTTCAGCAAGCATTGCTGTAAATGGAAAAGTTGATAAAGATATTCTGAAAATAATCAACAGCAATTATTTTTCAACGGTTATCGCAAGGAATTTTGAAAATATTGAAATTCCAAACGATCTAAAGTTATTTAAAATTCCTGAAATATCATTAGTGAAAAATGATGTTTTTTATCAATTTCTCGATTCACTGGTGATAAAGTACGAAAACAAGTTACACGATCAAAATGTTCCTTCTGAAAAGTTGCTGAACATCTTTAAAAAATTACAGCCCAAAGCAGCTTTAATAGCTGTTAACAGTGAGATATTTTTCCTCTCATCATACTGCATAAGTGACTACGAAGCAATAGAGAATGCAATATACAAATTTTCTAAAGTTTCTGTATCTGAACCTATATCTGAGGTTGTACTCGTAACAAATTCCATTCCCGATGATGCGAAACTTTTGAAGAAATTAAGAGAAAGTGGCGTTGAAAAAGCGATACTGTTTGAAGAACTTGATAAACTCAAAACGTTGAATCTGAGGTGAAAGAATGAGGATCGCAGTTGTTGACGGGCAGGGTGGTGGAATAGGAAAAGCCATAATAGAGAGACTTAGAAAAAATTTAGGTGATAAAATAGAAATAATAGCACTTGGCACAAATTCACTCGCAACATCTCAAATGCTCAAAGCTGGTGCGAATTATGGTGCAACAGGTGAGAACGCTATAGTTTTCACTTCCTCTAAAGTTGATGTGATAACAGGCACCTTAGGAATAATCGCAGCGAATTCTATGCTCGGTGAAGTTACTCCGTCTATGGCAAAGGCTATTTCTGAAAGTGATGCTTTGAAACTGCTGATACCTTTTCAAAAGTGTAATATAAAGGTTCTTGGTATTTCAGAAAAACCTATCGCATCTTTTCTTGATGAACTTGTAGAAATTTTGAAGGAGATGATTGAAGACGAGGATAATAAAAAGAGGCTCTAAAATAGGAATTTCGTCACCGGCATCATTACCAGAACATAATGCTCTAAAAAAAGGAATAGAAATTCTGAAAAATATTGGATTTGAAGTAGTAATTGGTGAAAGCTGCTATAAGCAACTATCAGAAAAAGAAAAAGTTTCTGAACTTCAGTACTTATCAGCTGAATGTGATTTAATAATGTGTTCGCGTGGTGGAAACGGTTCTTACAGATTAATCGACCATATTTCAGAACCTTTTAAACCTTTGTGTGGCTACAGTGATATAACTTCACTGTTGTTTTTACAGCATAAACTTGGAGTAATGAGTTTTCACAGTCCAATGGTCGTGGAATTTCACAAGAACAGAGAATCCCTGAATTTTTTGATTGAAGTAATTTCTGGAGCAATCGAACCACCTTTTGAATATCCCAAAAAGCTCAACGCTTTAACCCTGAAAAGGGGTAAAGCAACTGGTAAACTACTTGTTGGGAACCTGTCGTTAATTGTAACCGTGATGAATCAGATTGGCACGGATATATTCAACGATTCCATACTAATATTGGAAGATGTAGACGAATCACTTGATTCCATCGATAGAATGCTCTGGAGTCTGTCACATGAATTAAAAAATCGCATAAAATCGATTGTATTCGCAGGACTCACCAGAATAAAGAAGGGGAGCAACAATTACAGATTGATCGATGTGTTGAAATATCATGTTGAATATCTGAACGTTCCTTCGTTCATAGGATTTCCTGCTTATCATGGTAATTTCTTCAAATACACACTTCCAGTCGGTGCAAAAATCGAGATAGATGCGGAACAATGCAGTTTGAAACTCTTATCCTTTGAATGAACAAGGTGGGAGGATTTTTTATGAAATCCTTTATATTCTCTTTTTTGATTCTACTTTCGATAAACATGTTTTCGAATCAATTTTCTTTTGATCTGTTCACAGGTTTTGATCTGGATTTACTCACGAAAAAGCCTGGAATATACTATGGAGCCGGCATACTGGTTACTGACGGACCGTTCAGCGCTTTTGTGGCTATGGATATGAGAACACACGATGTTGGAACAATAAATCCAAACCTTGAAGGTGGGATACTTGGAGACTGGTATGATTACACAAGAGAAAGTTACGTAGCGTTGAACCTGAAAACGTTCGATTTGCGTGCTGGAATGTTGCAGTTAAAAGAAGGTACTGGAAAGACATACCCACTTTTTATATCATCGAATTCATCTCCGTACCCGGCAGTTTCAATTTCTTGGAAACCTTTCAAATGGATGGAGTTGAAGAATGATTTTGTATTCATAAGACAGAATCTTTTTGACTTTTCAAAATATGAATTATCACAGATTCCAAAGACACTTTACTACCGTCGTTACGCCCTTAAACCCCTTGATTTTTTAGAGTTCGGTCTTGAAGATGCGGTTTTGTTTCTTGGAAGATCTCTTGATCTGATATATCTTTTTTCATTTGGACCTTATCAGACGATACAGTGGATGAGACAGGGTGCAGGGCCCTGGCACGAAGAAATAAATGACAATGGTATGATCGGACTTTATTTCGATCTCTCGCCTGGAAATTTGAGAATATATGCCGACACTTTGATAGACGATGTATCACACACCCTAATAGGAAAATCCTACGTACATCCTTACAAAATTGCTTGGGATACCGGGATAGAATACAGATTCAATGAAAACCTGTTTTATTTCGAATTTGCAGGTGCAACCAAGTATACTTTTCAAAGAACATCTATGAATGTTCCGCCGTATCAATATGTCAGATACGAGGACAGACCAGATATCCCTCTTGAATACAACATGATTGGTTACAAATACGGTGAAAACAGTATAGCCTTGAACATTGGGACAGAATTGAAATTTGGAAATTTTGATATCAATCCTCAGTATGAATATGTGGCGCTTGGAAAAAGGGATCCTGATACTCCATGGCACGGTGCTGAAGAAGTACCAGCGATAAAGTTCAGTCTGCTGGACGATGAGGTAATAGAAAAACGCCATTTGATAACATTAGGAGTAAAAATAAAAATTTTTGATTCTTTGAGCCTGAATGGAACTTTGGGATTTGCATACATAAGAAACGAAGGACTTGTGGAGAAAAACAACAATTTTTATCCGCTTATAAGTCTCGGAGTAAATTGGAACAGTGGAGATATTTCACCTTTAATTGATGAAACCAGAAAAAATTTCAGCGATCTCTTTAAAGACTAAAGAGTACTCAAATCCAACACTCAGATCAACTCTGGGTTTTTCTTTTTTTTGAAACTGCAGATGAATATCAGCGAAAATATCAAGATTTTTCAGAAAAACATTTTTAAAGAGTGATTTTGAAACAAGTATGAAGTAATTTGTCAGTGTTTTTTCCAGATTTTCGTAGTAGTAGTTTTCGAAATTCAGATTCCCTTTTCTTAAAAATAAAAGCTGGTTTTTAAATTCCATGTTTTCTCTGAAATAATTTAAGGTCACAGATAGCATATCTGCACTTTGGCCATATTTGAAACCGATGGGATAATCAAAAAAATTCATTCCAGACGGAAAATTAGACATCATAACCACTCGATTAGAAAACTTCAAATACGGTTGAGTTCTGCAATTGTACATCCAGTCGGATGTATGAGAAAACTCGATACTGCCAACAAAATTCCCATTTAAAGCATTCGAGGAAAACCTCCCACCGAAAGATAATCCATACTCCATGGGACTTTTTTCACTTTCACTAAGAAGTCTTATATCATCGAAAGCAATTTCACCGTACAGCATGAAATTAGG
>JARRBB010000083.1 GCA_029981435.1 Thermotogaceae bacterium
AGATTGAAAACTTCTTCATGTTTTATATCAAAATTGATATTTCTTAAAACAGGTATTACTTTTCTCCCACCAAATACGGAACGTCTGTAGAAAGTCTTCTCAAGATTTTTGATTTCTATAATCCTGTTATTCTCCATCAGTTATCCCTCTCCATTTATAACATGCTACATAGTGATTACCTTCAACCTGTTCAAGTTGAGGTGCCTCTTTTTTACAAACTTCTTCTACATACCCGCATCTTGGATGAAATGGGCAGCCACTTGGAGGATTTATAAGATCTGGTGGTTCACCAGGGATAGAAAACAGTTCCTCAAATCCGCCTGATATTTTTGGAACAGCTTTTAAAAGACCTTTGGTGTAAGGGTGTTTGGGACGATAAAAGATATCGTCTGTTGGACCAATTTCCACTATTTTTCCTCCATACATTGTGGCAACTCTATCGGCAAGTTCAGCTGCGATTGAAAGGTCATGTGAAATAAATATCATCGCTAATTCTAGCTCATCTTTGATTTTCTTCAGAAGTTCTATTATGTTCTTTTGAGTTAGAATGTCAAGTGCAGTTGTAGGTTCATCTAATATCAATATTTTTGGGTCAAGTAAAAGACTCATCGCTATCAAAGTTCTCTGTTTCATTCCTCCACTTAACTCGTGAGGAAATGATTTTAAAACTCTTTCGGGATCGAGTTGAACAAGTTCAAGAAGTTCAAGAGATTTTTTTTGAACGAATTCTTTATCGTTAACTCCATGAGCTTTAGCCGTTTCAAGAATATGATTCCAAATTCTCAAAACAGGATTGAAAGAATTAAGAGCCGATTGAAAAACCATTGCAATTTCTTTCCAGCGAATTTTTCTTACTTCATTTTCGCTGAGCTTGGCAATATCGATATCTTTGGAATTACCACGATATATTATCTTTCCACTGCTTACACGACCAGTTCCAGGTATCAAGCTTATTAAGCTCGTGCCAAGGGTACTTTTACCTGAACCACTTTCACCTATAAAAGCCAAACATTCTTTTTTGTTTAATTCAAACGATACATCCCTTACAGCTTTTACAGTTCCTCTCAAAGCACTGTAAACAACGTGTAGATTCTGGACTGAAAGTACGCTGTTTTCTCTCATGGCTATCTTCTCACCCTTAATCTAGGATTAAATATTCCTTCAAGTGATCTTGTAAAGGAAACAGCAGACCACTGAAATAAAACTATCGCTAAAATTGGAGAAAGTATATACGACAAACTGTCCTTAAAGAATATCGCTCCTCTTGTCCAGGCCAGCTGGATCATGATTCCCCAATTCTGACCACTCAGAGGAACCAAACCGAGAAGTATAAGTCCGACCTGACTGTAGATCGCACCAGTCATTGCCATAACAAAGCTTATGGTTATATAACTCATCATGTTCGGCAATATCTCAGAAAATATTATGTGGAGAGCTCCAAGATCTAAAATTTTTGCAGCTTCTATAAAATCTCTTTCCCTTAAAGAAAGGGCTTGAGATCTTATTGCCCTTGTAAGTGCAGGCCAGCTAACAGCCCCAAGTATAAACGCAAGCAAAGTAGGATTTGAAAGTCTTATAAAAGCAGCTAAAACTGCGAGTAATGGAAATTGAGGTATTGTGAGTACCACTTCGGTTATAAACATTATTATGTTGTCCGTTCTACCGCCAACAAAACCGCTGGTTATACCAAGTGTTACAGCAATCATAGTGGAGAACAGAGCCGCTAAAAATGCCACAGTTAGAACTGCCTTACCGCCATGAACGATCTGTGAAAACACATCCTTTCCTTCACTATCGGTACCAAGTATATGTTCCCAGGAAGGAGGTTGATATATTTTATCTAATTTAACCTTTGTATCCAGAGGGATTATATAAGGTCCTACAAATGACATGAAAATTATTACAAGCAGTACTATAAAACCTGCTAATCCTATTTTATTCTGTGCTATTAATATTAAAGGTTGAACAAAGACTGCCCAAAGAAAATTTTTGAATTTTTTCATTCTGTACCACCAGCCTTGATTCTTGGATCAAGCTTACCGTAAAGTAAATCTGCCAGAAAGTTTGCAACTATGACTGCTATTGTTATTATTAAAAACACTCCCTGCATAACAGGATAATCTCTCTGTCCTATACTACTCCAGAGGGCCCAGCCGACTCCTTTGTAAACAAATATGAACTCTACGAGGGCGGAACCACCCATCATAAAACCTATCTGCATTGTCAAACTTGTAAACAATGGAAGTATTGCGTTTCTTCCAACATAAGTGAAGGTAATCCTTCTTTCAGGCAAACCACGAGCTTTTGCTACCGTTACGAAATCTTCTCCAAGTGTATTTAACGTGCTCCCTCTCATGCTCAATATCCAACCACCGACAGTACTTAAAACATAAGTTAAAATAGGCAAGGCAGCATGCTTGAAAACATCACTTATGAATTCCCATGTAAAACCAGCTTTGATACCCGGCGAAACAGTACCACGCATACTACTCACAGGAATTAATTGTAACTGAACTCCCAATAAAATCAGAAGAATGATACCTAAAAGATAATTTGGAATAGAAGTTAATACCGTTGAAATACTGCTGATAATCTGATCTAGAAGTCCACCACGCTTGTAGGCAATCACTATACCCAATGTTATACCGATTGTGAAACTCAAGAGTATCGATATTCCAACACTGAACAAGGTCCAGGGAAGGTAAGAGGCAATTAATTCGACAACTTTCACACCCTGTGAGACAAAAGAACGTCCTAAATCTCCCCTGAAAAGATTTTTCATGTAATCTAAATACTGACTGAATAATGGAGCATCTAAATCCAGTGAAAACAAGGCAGCAGCAGCATTTTTTGCTTCTTGAAATGTCATACCGTACTGAGACATCAATTGACCTATGTATATTTCTATTGGATTACCAGGCATCAATCTGACTATAAAAAAAGTTATAGTGACAACTATCAATACTGTTATAAAAGCTCTTATCGCTCGTCTGAAAATATAACTTTTGAAAAGTTTTACAGTCCAGTTCAAGATGCTCTACCCCTTTGTAATTTTTTAAAGAGGGGAACCGTATTCAGTTCCCCTCTCCAAACAAATAGTTTGTTCAAGATTATTTAGCAGGTTCAAGTATTCCTTTCATAAGCATCAAAGTTACGAAGTTATCTGCATAAGGACTGTTTTTGTAAATTGGGTCATCATCTGCTGGCCAGTTGGTTACTCTGACTCCGTCCCATGCTGGGTTGTTGCCGTACCTTTCCCACAATGGAACTATAGGAAGCAGTTCGTTGAATGCAATAGCCAGTTTTTCAACGGCAGCTTTTTGTTCTTCTTCGTTCCAGCCTTCTCCACTTCTTGTTACCAGATCGTTCAAATCAACCATTCCGAAGGCCTTCGTTTTTTGAGTGAGCGGGAAGTTCTGTCCTGGGCCAAAACCGCTCAAGTAGTTGTAGGATACCAGATCAGTGTAGAAGGCAAAGTGTGGATGTGGGTTTCCGGCGCCCCAATCTCTTATCGCCAGCTGGAATCTTCCCTGTCTAACTTCTGTCGGATGCTGTGAGTATGTGACACCACGTACTGATACCTTTATACCAAACTTTGTGAGCTGGTCGGCAGCATTCTGAGCAGCGGCTGTCCAGTCAGCATATTCTGCGGGAACGGAGAGTTCGTATTCCATTCTCTGACCTTTGTCTGTTACCCATACTCCATCTTTGTCCCTGTGGAAACCAAGGCTCTTCAAAATTTCTTCAGCCTTTTTGGGATCGTATTTATAACTGTTGAGTTTGCTCCTTGTTTCTTCACTCAACCAGAGAGGAACAAGGTTGTCACTGAATCCGGCCATGTATTCACATCTTTTTGCCGATTCACCAAGTGAGACATATGCATTTTCATCTTTGTTAATAGCGTATGCGATAGCCTGTCTTACTTCTTTCAGATTGAATGGATAGATATCATCGTTGAAGTAAATTGCTGGTCCTGAGTAGATTGGTGGTCTTAATATTCTTGCACCAAGGCGTTTGAACTGCATTTCTGTTGCTGGTGGAAATCCATGAGTTGCATAGTCGACTTCTTTTGACATTACAAGAGGTGTAACAACAGGTGTCTCACCGTTATAAACGACAACTTTGTCGATTTTGAGACTTTTTACATCCCAGTATCCCGGGAATTTAACCAAAGTGAGCTGAGCTTCCGTTATGCTGTTTGGATCAATCATATACGGTCCTGCACCAACAATTGTTTTCGGCCTGAACTTTTCAAATTCAACCCTAAGGGCTTTCATTTCTTCTGAATCTCTTGTTTTACCTTCGGCTAAGAGGTCGATAATTTTTTTCGCATACTCTCCATAGACTGAATGGGCTCTAACTCTTTCTCTTATGATGTATCTTTCGAGAACTATTTTCGGGGCTGGTTTTGCTATGTGGAATTTGACTGTGTACTTATCAACGGCTTCTACTTTGTCTATGAATCTCCAAACTGCCCAGTGCATTAGATAACCAATGTAAAAAGTATCAACAATATCCTGTGCTGTCAGTTCGGAACCATCATTGAATTTGACACCTTCTCTGAGTTTCACCACGAACTCAGAATTTTCCTTATCAAGTTCCCAACTTGTTGCAAGTAAAGGTTCCCATGTACCTGTTGCCCAGTAATACATACCCATTGGTTGTTCGATTAAGTCGTGATACATTGAACCACCGAGAATTGAGTTGGTAACGTAGGTGTTGAAATGACCGTTTGGCGGTGGAAGGTAAGGCCACGCGCCATGAAATTCACTTGCAAGAACTGCAGAGGCACTCAGTAAAACCATCACTGCAAGCACAATAAAAACTACCTTACGCATTTAAAATCCCCCCTTCGTGAAGTAGGTGAAAATTCACATATATCACTAAATATAACACAAATTATCTTAATTTTTTGAACTATTATGATATTTATTGTTCAATTCATATTCTACAATTATTACAAAGAATTTGTCAAGTGTTGACAGAAAACTTAAAAGAAATTATTTAGAAGCTTTGTTAACCTCTTATTTCTGATATTTTTACTTTATACCCTGATCTTCTGTAATATTCCAGTGGATTTTCAGGAAGTCCAAGGTCTTTTCTGAACTTCCATATCAAAGGAGTTACGTCTCTTCTAAAAGCCTTCAAAAGATATTCTTCTGCGCCTATAAGATCGAATTTCTTCTGATAATCCAAGAGTTTGTCTCTATCTACAAGGAGTGATTGTGCCAAAATGTACTGTGCCGTGTTCACTGATTGTAACATTGCTTCTATCTTTGATTTGGTTGAATGAACCTGATCGAACATATAGCGAACATTTTTTGCGTAATTTGAAAGTTCAGAGTCTCTAACAGCAAAAACAAGTTCTTTGAATATGAGAAAAACTTCATATGGATTTATAGAACCAAGTGTCAAATCATCGTCGGCGTACTTTTTGTTGTTGAAGTGAAAACCGCCAAGTTTTTTCTCGGACAAAAGAATAGCTATGATCTGCTCAATATTTGCTCCAAGTGGATGATGTCCAAGATCTACCAGAACGTATGCTTTATCTCCGAGTTTTGTGGAAAGAAGGTGTGCCATACCCCAGTCCTGAATATCTGTATGGTAGAAAGCAGGCTCAAAATATTTGTATTCTATGAAAAGTTTCATATTTTCAGGAAGATTATCATATACAATTTTTAAGCTTTCTTCCAGTCTTTTTTTTCTATCTCTGAAGTCGTCCTGACCTGGATAATCTGTTCCATCCGCAAGCCAGAGACTTATAACGTCTGATTCGAGTATTTTGGCTATTTCTATACATTCAAGAATGTGATCTATTGCTCTTTTTCGAATTTTAGGATCAGGATTGGTCACACTTCCGTATTTGTAATCGGGATCTTGAAATAGGTTGGGATTTATGGCACCTATTTTTAATCCAAGGTTTTCTGCATGCTTTTTCAAATCTTTCCAATCATCTACTTTATCCCATGGAATGTGGAGAGCAACGGTTGGACATATTCCAGTTAGTTTGTTTACAAGTGCTGCATCTTCCAGTTTTTCATAAATGTTCCGCGCTGCTCCCGGTTCATGGAAAGTTGCAAAACGCGTTCCCATGTCTCCAAATCCCCAGGATGGAAGCTCAAATTTGAACATCATTAATTCTGAAATCAGTTTTTCAATATCCCATCCTTCGTTTTTGAGCTCCTCAACAAACAGTTCATATTTTTTTTCCATCAAGTCCATTTTAAAAATTCCCCCTCTCATTTACTGCATATATTAAAATAATACTACAAAAACAATGAGTATGTTAAAAAATATCTCCACCCTGGCCAATGCAACAGAGAAGGTGGAAAGAGTAAGGGTAGAAAAAAGGGCTACACCTCAGTAAAATTTGTATGTGAACAAATCTACAAGGAGGTGTAGCCCATGAGAACC
>JARRBB010000084.1 GCA_029981435.1 Thermotogaceae bacterium
AGAACACGGGCATGTGATATTCGTTCTGAATGAAGGTTTTACATTTCATCCAAATTATTTTGGTTATAGTGTAATGAAAGGATATCATGGCTATTTGCCTGAATTTGAACGCCAGCATGGTATCGCTGCGTTCTCAAGGGCTTTCAAAATCGATAATCTTTTTCAAGGAAATCCTCCAAAATATTTAAATTCTATAGATTTTAGCAGAATCATTAAACATATATTGGAGGCAAATAGAAATGTTTAGGTTGGAAGAATTAAACTACCCTGATACATTAAAAGATTTTATAAAACAGATTGCCAAGGTTTTATTATCCGCTTGTGGAAAAGAAAATGTTGTCGTTTTGCTTCTCACAGGTAGCGGTGGAAGAGGAGAATTAACTATTCTCGAAACACCCGGAGGGTATGAAATTCTTGGTGATCTAGAGTTTATCGTTATTTCTACGAAAAGACTTAGTATTTTGAGAAAGAACATTTTAAAATGGATAATAGAAGATAAAATTAGGCATTTTCCTTTTTTATCAGAGTCATTTCATGTTGATTTTTCAATCGTAAATCCGGAAGTATTAAAAGAAGCAAATACAGTTTTGATGTGGGAAACCCTAACCAATTCTTGCATTCTATACGGCAATCTCCCATTTGATAATATTCAGAAACAACACCTTGGAGAGAGAAAGATTAGATTGAAGGATATCCACAATATTCTTCTCTATCGACATTATTCTGTCTTTTGGGGGATTCGAAAATGTAAAACACACCAATGTAGGTTTTATTCTGTTATAAGAAATTCCTTAGATCTTTTGACAGCTATACTCTATAAAAATGGCATTTTTATACCATCATATAGAAAAAGGTATGACTATCTTAAGAAGCACTCATTTGAAATTTTACCGCATTGGAAAAAGGAAGACATAGAGAATTTTGTTAGTTTTATTGGTAAGTGTACTTTTCTCAAACTGGAACCATTGTATGAATCCTTTATAAATGATCAAGCGCTTTATGACATGCTAGAAAAGTACTTATTTTTTTCTGAAATGATATTGCTTGATTTTTTAAAGGATTTTTTTAAATGCAATAATAAGATAGAGTGTTTCAATAAATTCTTGAATACAAGGGGATTTTTTGAAAAAGGAATAAATGGTTTTGGATTTCTAAAGTTCTTTATCTGGAATATTAAAAATATACCTGTAAGCTTCTTGGCAAGAAGTTTCCCAATAGAGCTTCTGTACGCTCTTATGCATATTCAATTGTGTGAAAAAGCAAACTATAAATCAGAACTACTACAAGAAATATCAGGTAAAAACATTACTTTAGATGAAAAGATGATAGAGAGAATATATAAATATTACTTTCCATATGCGCAACATTTGAAAATAAATAAGCGAAACTAATAAGAATTCACACTCTAACACTTCATTAATTTCAAGATAAAGAACTTTTATAATATCGAAAAACTACGATGTTACTTCCCTGATTGGAATCTTTTTACAGGAGGAGATTTTGTTGATGAACACGACAAAGATAAAAGAAAGAATAGGACATTTATTGATTATGGTTATGTCTGTTTTGTTACTAGAATTAAAATATTCGGAGCAACCTCCTCTCATCAGAACGCTTTATGGGGTAGTTGTAACGTTTTTAGTTATAATGCAGTATGCCTTATTCAGAAAACATAAACTAGTGGTGCTGGGAAGTCTATTTCTGATTAGAGAACCAAACATTTTCTTCGTTTTATCCACTAGCGATGTGGCGATTATTGCTTATGTTTTGCTTGAATTAAGAAGGTTGAAGTTAAAATTATCTATTTTCAAAGAACCATTACCAGTATTCCTGATTTATTTGATATTGAGCTCTTTAATAATTTACATGGTAACATCTAATGTACCTTTAGAATCGTTAAAAAATTTCTATGTAATTGAATTGCTGCTTTTTTACTTCTTTATACGAAGTGTGATTTCCCACGAAAAAGTAGATGATTTTCTTTTAGAGGTTTCTAGAAGGATTTTGCTCTTGTTCTCTTTTTCTTCCCTGTGGTTATTTATTAGATATGGACCAGAAATAGTCAGTGGAGGGATATTATATTTTACCGACCCAACAAACTATTACTTTTCCTCTATTTATAGATCTTACTTTTCCTTCTATTACAAAGATGTCAATTATTTTGTTTCTGGATTGATCCTAATTACTGGGATTTATTTGGTTCTGATTTCCAATAAGAAGAATTCAAGTTCTGGAAGGAAAGCAATATATATTTTTCTACCTGCATTATTTACTTTTTTATCTCTGTCGCGAACAGGTGTGTTGGTACTTTCCTTGTTGTTATTCCTTTATCTTGTTTTAACAAAAATGTCATCTCGCATACTAATAATTGGGGTGGTTTGTCTAATATTAATAACATCACTTTCTATTGGTTTGTTGAGTAACATATATCATATCTTTGAAGTTTACAAACAAAGATTTGCAAAAATAGGTGAAGATCCTAGAATCACCATTTTTAAGTCTTCGATCAGATATATGAACGAAAACGCTGATAAATTAATCTTTGGTGTGGGTAGAATGAACATGAAAAAAGAGTTAGAGAGATATCTTCCCTTTTCTTCTCACATCGGTCATAATGATTTTCTAACAATAATTTTTGAAAATGGGTTAATAGGATTCTTCCTTTTTATGATGATTCATGCTACTATTATGGTCAAAGTGTTAAGAAGTTCCTCCTTAAAATTGATAATCATTTATTGTATCTGGTTATTTCCACAATTTGTTCTGGATGTTTTTCTAGCTCCTCATAGTATCATAGGTATGATTTACCTATTAATGAAGGCTAACAGAAAAGGAAGGTTGATAACATGAAACCAGCTGTTTCAGTGGTTATACCTGCTTACAATTCAGAAAAACACATAATAAAAGCTTTATCGTCTCTCAAAAATCAGACTTTTAAATCCTTAGAAGTCATTGTTGTGAACGACGGATCTACAGACAAAACATCAGAGATAGCAGAAAATATTCTTTCGGAGAGCGATTTGGATTGGAAAATTATAAACCAAGAAAACAGAGGAGTCAGTATAGCGAGAAATGTGGGACTCTCAAGCGCAAACGGTGACTACATTTGTTTCCTTGATAGCGATGATTATGTTCATGAAACTTTTGTAGAAAAGATGTATAAAAAAGCTAAGGAATTTGATAGTGATATAGTATTTTGCAAATATAATCTGGTCTCCGAATATGGAAGAACACTTTATTCCTACGATGAATTGTTCGATGAAGAGCTCATCCTAGAGATTAGTAAGAAATCACACACAGGAATAGAAGTTCTAAGAGAGCACTTGCGAGACAATATACACTTAGGGCTTGAAAATGTCATTTACAGGAAGGCATTTTTAATGAGAAACCATCTAAGCTTTACACCTCATTGTTGGTATGGAGAAGATCTGGAGTTCGTAATAAAAGCACTTCTATTAGCAAAAAGGGTAACCTGTGTTCCAGAAGTTTTAACCTTCTATGTGCGTCATGAAGAGTCTGTTACCGGGAGAAAAGAGAAATACTGGGAGAAATTACTGACCCTTGATGAGATGTTCAAACGAGTGGAAAACTTTATTTCTAAATCTGTTTATACTAGTAATGAATTACTAAAATTACTAGAAAGTTATCGTAAGAGGCACTTAATTGGTTTAATTTTAATGACAATTGCATATGAAAACATTAGAGATATAAATGAGTTTACAAAATATTTTCGTATTTTGAAAGAGTTTCAACCCAAAACTTATACGCAGTTATTAATAAAGATATTAGCCATTGCTTTTCCTATGAGAATTTCTTTAAAGATTATCAAAATATTAACCAATATTTATGATAAAATGCGAAAGAGAAACTAAAACAAATGATTTCACCTGAAACCAGAAGAATTCAAAGTTGTGTCAAAGTTGCTTGATGAGCTAACTGACTCCTGGACACTTGGAATTATTTTTGAAATAATGACGAGAGAAGAAAATACAGATTTCTTCGATGATGCTGTTCTCAAACTTGTAAAGTCCTCAAAGCCGAAAACTCTCGAGGAGAAAATATTCAAACTTCTCCTGTTGACCCTGCCCAAAAACCTCGTTAAAAAACTGACTGTTGGTTATCGTTCTATTAGACGTTTCGTTCTGAGAGAAACGCAGAGTGATTAAGGAGCGACAAAGCGATGAACAGTCTTCTGAAGCGCTATTTTTCCTTTTCGATCGGGGGATCAGACCAGTCATTTCTTTTATAACGGTTCCTGTTGTGTCATGGTTGATAAATCCTTCAGAGTTTGGAAAGGCCTCTATGTATTCAAAATTGTATTCTACATTGAGTATGGTATCTCTATTTAGAGCACCCAATGCTTTAATGAGATTCTAAAAAATACGTACAGTATTGGGAGGGAGAAAAAAATGAGATTTTTTTTAGAAGCATATTTTGATAGAAATTTCGGTGATGATCTCATGATTCATTTGTTGTTGGAAAAATTTCGTGATATAGAATTTGTGACTAACGTTAGAGATAAGATATTTATATCAGATTTTCTTAATTATGAAAATTTCAAGGTGATTTTTGATAGGAAACATAAAGCAATTAAAAGTTGCGACGGAATCATATTTATTGGAGGTTCTATTTTTCAAGTACACAATTATAAGCATCTGTATTACCATTTTAAAAGACTGCTTATTTATTACTATGCTAAGTTACTTGGAAAGCATGTAGTAATACTTGGGTGTAATATTGGTCCTGTAAAAATCAAAGCAGGATGGTTTATTATCAAGCAAATAATCAAACTAGCAGATTTGATAACCGTTAGGGATAGGAAATCATACGAGATTGTATCTAAAATCAAGAAAAAGGGTAACTACTTCCTATTCCCTGATATTGTTTTTAGTCTTGAAGGATCTTCCCTGGGAAAAATAAACAACGGTAACAACCAAGAAATTCTCGGTGTTAGTGTCTATAGATCAGTAATTTATCCAGAAGGAAATTACAATTTCTGCGTTCAGATGTCTTATTTGATAGATCAGTATATCTCTAGAACAGGTAATAATGTGAGACTTTTCGCATTCGATAGTGGACATGAAAATGACACACTATCAGCTATAGAGATTTTCAAATTATTGAAAACCTCATCAAAACATAAAAAAGTAGAAATAATAATTTTTGATGGCAATGTTTTCGATTTCATTAACAAATTTTCAGAGTGCTCTTATATCATAGGAACAAGATTTCACTCCATAGTTTTATCTATGGTGCAAAAAATACCGTGTTATCCCATCATTTACTCAAACAAAACAGAAAATCTCCTCGAAGATTTTGGTTTTTCTGGAAAAAAATATTTTGGAACAAACTAACAACTGACGATATGGACTTTTTATTGGATCAAATTTTACATAGGAAAAATCCCCTTAATGCTGTTATTGATAGCTTTGGAAATGCAAACAAGCATTTTGATGTATTACGAATTTTTTTAGATGGTACAATCAGAAGTGATAAGCGATAACAATACTGTGAATGGATGCTACTTAAATTTATATTGATTGCTATCCATAGTGGATTAGAAATTGTCCTCATTTATTTTTCCAGGATACACTATTTCGCTTAAAAAGGAAAGTTGTATTAGAAAAGCTATAGAAAATTTTAAGGAAAATCTCGCAAATTAAGAGGTGAATTTCTCGTGATTCAATACAGAAACGAAGCGACCTATCTGAAAAACCATCTCAAAAACCTGTACAGATAAAGATCTCAACCAGCCTCCACTACGGCTAGAAACAGCCATGCGGGAATTCCTACGATACCTTCGTCTTTGAAGATGGTATCCTGGGTGATGAGAATTTCCTTCAACTATACCAAACCGTTCAAATTTATCGAACACATTCGATAAAATCGTACGAATTTATCGATTAAGATCGATAAATACCTGCAGGTTGATCAGATAATCGAACAGTGAGAAGTGTCGAGGAGTACTTTTCTTACCAAGGTCGCAGAAGATTTAAGGCAAAAAAGTTTAAATCTTGAAATTCTCTAAAGAATAGATCTATAATAACACATATGATGGGTTCTGTAACCAATTTTGTTAACAAAAAATGATTGCCTGCATAATGATTACAAACAATTTCGCTACTCATCACTTACACACAGGAAGTGCTCATAATGGATGAGAAAGTAACTTTCGATAGATCCTTGTTCAGAGAATTTCTTCTTTTGTTATTACAAAAAGGCATCTTTAAAGGGTACGTAGAGGATATTGTTATGCGGTGCATCCTTGGCGAGATCTCTGAAGAGAAAGCTCTTAAAGATATAACATTATTCATGCATTATGAAAGAGAAGAGG
>JARRBB010000085.1 GCA_029981435.1 Thermotogaceae bacterium
GAAGTGCCGGACATAAGGCCTATTATGTGTCTTTCACTCTTAGAAGCGATTTTGTTTATGAGATCGAATAGTTTGTTTGGCATGGAGATCCTCCTTAATCTAAAAAGTGCACAGTTTGATTGCTCACAATAACTATATTATAATTAATATAAATTTCTGTTCCAAATCTTTTTTGAAAGGTGATGTTATATGGTCGAAAACACGCTTTTGTTTGATGATGGAAAACACAAGTTTTATTTTCTTGGCTGGGAAGAAAAGGAACAGGAAATCGTTCATACCAATCAGTATCTAATAGTAGATGGTGATGAAGCACTTTTACTTGATCCTGGCGGTGCACACGTATTTCCGAGAGTTCTTGCGAATGTCTCAGAAATAATAGAGCCTTCCAGAATTAAGCATCTTTTTTATACTCACCAGGACCCCGACGTTACAAGCGGTATCATTCTATGGCTTTCAATAGCTGAAAACAGTAAAGTTTATATCTCTGAATTGTGGGTAAGATTTTTACCTCATTTTGGAGTGTATGATCAGAACAGAGTTGTTGGAATTCCAGATAGTGGAACAACGATAAGATTCAAAAGTGGGAATACAGTTGAAATAATACCCGCGCATTATTTGCATTCAACTGGAAATTTTGTTCTGTATGATCCAACGGCCAAGATTTTGTTCTCCGGCGATATAGGAACGGCGATTTTTCAAAAAAACAATCGTTACAGAGAAACCGATGACTTTGAAAGCCATGTGAAGAACATGGAACTTTTCCATAGAAGATATATGACCTCAAATACAGCCTGTAAAAAATGGGTTGATATCGTTTCAAAAAAAGATATAAAAATCATAGCTCCACAGCATGGAGCAGTTATGAAAGGTGATTGCGTGAAAAAGTTTTTCAACTGGTTTAGAAATTTAAAGTGCGGAGTTGATCTAATAGATCAATTCTATGGAAGGTGAATCTGATGAAAAGGGATGTTCTCGATAAAATATCTTCTGCTTTTTTTGCAGAAAATTTGATGACTTCTTTCATGGAACAGTTGGACGAGGTTCTCGTCTCACGAGTTGGGAAAATACAGAATCAAATAAAAAAGGTTATGGAAGAGTTTTATTCCATGGACAAAACCCTTACGCAAATAAGCAATAAGTTCTCATTGGAAAGTAAGGAATTAAAAGAAACACTTGACTCTCTGGAAAAAGTAAGTTCTTCGCTACATGAAGAGCTCTCGAAATCAGGTGCAGATTTTGAACAGGTCAGCACTACTTTTGAAGGAGCTGTGAAAAAAACTTCTGAAACACTTGAAAAATTTCGAGAAACTGAGATTATGGTTGACAGGATAACTAAAATAGCCAAACAAACCAATTTACTTGCTCTGAACGCTTCAATAGAGGCAGCAAGAGCTGGAGATGCTGGAAGAGGTTTCGCGGTTGTTGCATCGGAAATTCAGAAATTATCAACCGAATCCAATCAGGCTGCCAGCGATATAACGAAAAAAGTTAGAGAAATCAGCGATATGGTTCAAGATGCCGTTGATGGAATCAAAACTGTTGGTGAACTTTTTGGAATTTTCAAGGACTACATAGAAAAAATGCTTGCCTTTTTAGAACAGAATGCTAAATTGTTCATTAAAACGACCGAAACTTTTGAAGAGACTGAAAAAAATTTGACAGAGCAAAAAACAATAATCCAAAACACCTATCAAACTTTGAAAGAAGCTGTCAACAAATTCGATACGATGTCCAGAGTTATCACCTCTATTGTAAAAGCACAGCAGGAACTGAAAAACATAAAACTTTAGACAAAAAACAGGAGGTAACGCAGTGAATTTAACATTTCATATACCCCTTAACCACTTTATAAACCTTTTAAGTCAAATTGGAGTTCAAGAATACATAAATATCTCCAAACATTTATTCCAGACAGCGAAATTGACACTCGACATTGCCAAAAGAGTTGGAATTTCAGCTTTAAGCGATGAAGATATCTATCTTTCAGGTCTTTTTCATGACCTTGGTCTTGTACTTAAAGCCTCGATAGAAAATTACGAGATTTTTAAAGATCTTTTCAAAAATATTCCAGACCTTGAAAAGCTCGTACTTACTTTTGATACTCGAAATACTCATTCGGCACTATCTTATCTAATGTGTTTAAATCTACATTTTTTAAATCCTAATGTCTCAAGAGCTATTATTTACCATCACACACCATATTTTGAAATAATCGACGAAACAGACGACGTGGTTAAACTGGCAAATTGTATAAAGGCCGCGGATGAAATTTCTCTGAATTGTATTAGGATACACGGTCAGGATATAAACTCAGATTTCATTGAAAACCTTTTAGAAAAAATATCACAAGATAAAGGATTACTCGAAGATGTAAAAATTGCTGCTTTAGATTCCATCAAAGATTACACAGAACTTTTTGATATAATCGATGGCTTTAATTCTTTCAGTTCAAAAACCCTGTTATCACTTGAAGAAGCTAAAAGTTTTGCAAAATTGTTTGGTTTGCTTTTAGACATGAGGAGCCCTTACACAAGAAATCACACATTTTTAGTGACTGAGATTTCAAAGCAAATCACACTTGAAACTCTATCTGAAGAAGATTCAAGACTCATAGAAATTTCAGCATTGCTACATGATATTGGAAAGCTTAAAATTCCTCTGGGAATTCTTCATAAGAAGGGTCCTTTAAACGATAAAGAAATGTTGATAATGAAAAGCCACGTTGTTGAAACCTATAAAATGCTTGTAAGATCAGGTCTACAAATATCGCTAATATATCAGCCTCACATCATGAAAGGCTCGACGGTAGTGGTTATCCCTTGGGAATTAGCGGAAAACAACTTACACTTTATTCAAGAATCTTGCAGATAGCCGATGTTTTTGCTGCTCTCATAGAACCAAGACCTTACAGAAATGCTTTGAATATTTATGAAGCTATTGAAATCATACAAAAAGAAGTTGAAAATGGTAAATTGGACAAAGATGTCTTTGAAAAGTTGAAACATATAATAAAAAATGGTTTTTTAGACAAATTTCTTGAAAACAGGATAAGACATGTATTTGAGGATTTCTTTGGTAAAAATTGGGAAAAGTTCAGCGAACTCGTAGAAATAGATTCTAACTAAGGAGGGATCATATGAAAGGTTTTGTTGTCAACATGTGGTTTTCAACATGGGAAAAACTTTTCGGAAAAGATATAACAGCAATATTAAAAGAGAAGTACAATATACCCAAAAGCCACATTTACAATCCTATTGAAGACGTTCCTGATGAGTTACCCATAAACATATCAAAAGATCTCGCAAAAAGCATTGGTATGGACTTTGATACTCTATGGTACAGAACAGGAAAAGAAAATTTGCGCACGTTTTTCGAACACTATCCGGATTTTTTCAAAAAACCTGGGTTTCTTTCTTTCATGGCTGCAATGGATGCAGTACACAGAGCATTAACTAAAAGAATAAAAGGCGCAAAACCGCCAAGGGTGTTTTTTGAACTCTTAGACAACAAACGGGCAAGAATCAGATACGAATCAAGAAGAAATTTCAAGAGATATTTCGTTGGTTTAATGGAAAGCGCTTCGGAATTTTTCAGCGATCCAATCGAATACAAGATAATTGATGATGGATCCAGAGATGGCATAAATTACATCGAAGTCGAAGTAAAAGCAACGAAAACTTATGGTAAATTTGAGAAATTGAAGATCATAACTTTTATGGGAGTTGGAATCTTAAAATCAATATTTTCAGTTTATACTATTTCCATTCCAGTAATAACTTTCGTCATTTCCTATTTATCTTCTTTGCTAATACCATCAAACAATATTTTGAAATCACTGATAGTTGCGCTTGGTGTCGGAGTTGTTTCATCCCTCGGGATGCTTGATTTGAAAAAGGGGCACAGGGCTCTTAATGAAGCCATCAAGTCATTACAAAACGCGGATTTAGACACACCACTATCTTTAAGTGGTTCAAAAGAAATATCCGAAATAACAAACTCTTTGAGTAAAGCGGTTGACAAGCTTAAGGAAATATTCTTAGCGGTGAGCGGGGATGTTCAGGAAATAGGTTCTTACTCTAACAGAGTCATAGATGCTGTGAATAGTATAAAAGAGCAGTTGGGCACTATGGAAGGACTTTCAGGTGAAATAGCCACCACAGCCATTCAGATAAGCAAAGATACCGAAACGATATCGAACGCGGTAACTTCAAACGTTGATACGATAACCACAATTATTGAAGAACAGACAAAGATGGTTACTTCGCTCAGAAATGCTGTTTCTTCTATAGTGGCTTCTGCTCAGAACGTTGAGGGCTCCGCTCAGGGAATTGTCCAGATGAGTGAAAGATTTGTGAATCTTGTAGAAGAAAGTAAAAATCTTCAGAATCAGGCCGGACTCATCATGCAAGTTGCAGAAACCGTATCGAATATTGCAGAACAAACGAATCTTTTGGCATTAAACGCAGCCATCGAAGCTGCAAGGAGTGGTGAAGCTGGAAGAGGTTTTGCAGTTGTTGCTGATGAAATAAGAAAACTTGCTGAAGAAAGCAAAGATTCGGCTTCTAAAATTTCTCAATTTCTTTCTTCTATATCTGGAGGGATAGAACAACTTGGAAAAACTGTACAAGCAGAATTCAATGAAATGCAAGAGCAATCGCAGAAACTTCTGGAAAGTTCGGAACGCAACAAGCAATCGAGTGCTGTTATTTCTGAAATTTCACAAAAACTTGATGAATTAATAGAAAAACTCCATTCTGAAGCTAAAAAACTTCAAGATGTTACTGGAAGCATCCAGAATTTACTGGCTATTTCTGAAGAAAGTTCCGCGACAGCTCAGGAAATAAGTGCATCTATCCAACAGTTCTTTGAACAGCTCAGAATAGTTTTCGAGAGCGTTAACGAAACTATAAGACTTATGAACGTGGTTAAAGAAAATTTTGAAAACATGAAATTGTGAAAATTCTGATAGTGTTAACTAATAATGATGATAGTTGATAAATTACGATTTAGGGTCTGAGATAAAAGAAAAGATTACTTGCTGTAAAAACTAATATATGTTTCATCCTGAACGAATGTGAGGAATCTTATTCAAATTTCAGGAAAGAGTATCCTCTATTTCAAGAATAATGAAGTTTTTGGTGGTTTTCAATACTTTTAGTTAACAGAATCATACTGTTTCCCGGGGGTTTCTCACCGGACACTTTAAGATGGCATGAAAAAACTCTCGAATTGACAAAAGAATGCGCCCGAAAAGGAAAATTCATCGCGGCAATATGTCACGGTCCGCAGATTCTTATATCGGCAGGACTTGTAAAAGGTAAGAAAGTGACAAGCTACATAGCAGTTAAAGATGATCTGATAAATGCTGGTGCAGAATTTCTGGACGTGCCGGCTGTTCGTGATGGGAACATAATCACAGGGCGAGTTCCGGACGATCTTCCAGAATTCTGTCAAGAAATAATAAAGGCACTTTCAGAATGAAAATCTGAAAAATCCTCGTTAGATCTTATCCAATTGGAAAGTGAAAATCTATCTTTTCAACAGGCTCCGGGGAAGGTCTGGCAAAGAGATATCCCTGCATATATTCGATACCTAATTTTCTGAGCTGATTATACTCTTCAACAGTTTCTACACCCTCTGCAATTACTTGAATCCCAGCTTTTTCGGCTATATTTCTCAACGCTTCTATCATTAAACGCTTAAAATGACCTGTTTTTAAGAACATAATCGAGTGTTTGGGAATTGCGCAAATCTATCCAGTATCGAAAAGTCCGAGATTTTTTCAATGAATGAAGTGTCAAGGTTTCACCAATATCAAGAGGAAGAATTGTTATCTTTTCAAGTTCGCCCTGAGTTAATTCTTGTGAACTTAATGCAAGGTCAATGAATTCTCCAAAATCCATTTCGAACGAAAGATAATCCTCTGTGAGAGTTATTTCAACATCGTGCTTGAAGATTTCATTGAATTTGTAAAGTAAATACTTCAAATAATCGTGATGAGGTACAAAGACGATGATCCTTTTTCTTGACACCGGAAATTCTAACAAAAATGATTCTTTTTTCATCAGGACCACCCTAAAAATTGTTCAATAATTGTAGTTATTATATCACACTTTCGAAATATCCCATAAATTCCCCATATGTTTTGAGCAAAACATCGATTAAAGGTGGCAGGATAAAAACAATTGACATATCTGTTTCATATTCGTATAATATAATATTGTAATTACAATATTATAATTAGGAGTGATAGCTTTGATCGAAGACTATTTGCAAAAACTTCCTGCATACTATCTGATAGAAAGAGAACTTGAGA
>JARRBB010000086.1 GCA_029981435.1 Thermotogaceae bacterium
ATGGTTGTATTGGGATTGTATATGTTGCTAAACGTGTATTTTTCTCTGAAGATAAGCTTTAGACTTAAAAATTTGCTGGCATTTCCATTGGCTTTCTTTACTTTTCTTAGTTTGCATGTTTCTTATGGGATAGGTTCTTTAGTGGCTTTGATCAAGCTTTTGTTTGGAGGTAAGAAATGAAAATCTGCGTGATAACAGATAGTAGAAAACTTCAAAAAAGCATACTTTACAAAGAAAAGACGATAGTAGTTATACTTAAAAAATAGGGTAGAATAAACTGCCCAGAGTTTTGGAATTTGGCGTAACATACATTGAAATTTTGGATAACGAAATTCCTATTACCGAAAAGTATATGTGACGCTGGCGAAGATGGGAAAATAATAGTCAAACTTACTTGTTGATCGAGCGGAGGAGGTTTAATGAAAAGCAAGAAAAAAGTTCTTGTTTTAAGAGCTGCCCCGATTTATTCAGACCCAAGAGTTACAAAGGAAGTTAAAGCTTTATACGAAGAGAATTATGATATCAGCATACTATACTGGGAAAGATATGATATTGACAGAACATCTGAGATAGGAAAATATGCAAAAATCATACCTATTCGAATATCAGCTCCTATGGGTGGAGGAATTAAAAATATATTTTCATTTTTAAAATGGCAGATAGAATTGTACAAGAAAATTGTTCAACTTTCTCCTGATATTATTCATGCTTGCGATTTGGACACAGGATTGGCAGCATCATTAGCAGTAAAAAAAGTAAAAGCGCGTTTCGTGTACGATATTTTCGATTTTTATGCGGACAGAAAGGCAAAGTTACCAGAATTTCTTCGGAAACAGATAAGAAAATGGGAGCTAAAGGTTATTGAAAGAGCTGATGGAGTAATTATATGTGATGAGTATAGAAAAAAACAGATTGAAGGGGCTAAGTATGCTCTTTTGGAGGTTATTTATAATACTCCTGAAGATATGGTTGGCTTGAAAGATTCTGTGGAAGTTGAGAAACTTCGAAAAAAATTAGGAGATTATAAGTTAATTATTTCATACACAGGTGGGTTATATCCGATACGGGATGTAGTTGGTTTTGCAGAATTTGTTGCCAAAAAAAATGACTATGCATTTTTAATAGCAGGTACAGGGCCTGATAGAAAAAAGATAGAAGATATAGCTTTAAGACATAAAAACATAGTATATTTCGGGAATGTTCCGTATAGAAGGGCTCTTGAAATTGAAGCAGCTTCAGATTTAATAGTTGCCTTATATGATCCTTCTGTGCCAAATAACAAGTTTAGCAGCCCAAATAAACTTTTTGAAGCTATGATGTTGGGTATTCCAGTAATCGTTAGTAAAGGTACTAGCATGGACAAGCTTGTAAAAGATATCGGGAATGGTATGGTGGTTCCTTACAAAGATTATGTTGAAACTGAAAATGCTTTAATAAGGTTTGAGGACGTTAAGTTGCGAGAAGAACTGGGAAGGAATGGTCGGGAAGCGTATGAAAAGAAATATTCTTGGGATAGTATGAAAAGACGATTGATAGAATTATATAAAAGTATAACAATGCAAAGGAAGTGATGATTTGAATCTACATATAGTTGTTAGTGGGGCTTTGTACAAGCATGGTGGAGGTGTTGATACATGGGCAGGATATTTTATACCGAATATAAGAAAACATTTTGATAAGGTATACATATATTGTACGAAGCCTTTTCCGGATAGACAAGGAGAATTGCAGGAATTTTATGACAACAATGTGGAAGTTTTAAGAGTTTCTGATCCAAAAGCATATTTGTTTATAAAAAATGCCCCAAGTTTTCTAGAAGAAAGATATAGAAAAGGTGATATAGTACTAGCAATAGGGACTCTTGTAAGTGGATGGGTAGCTTATAAAATTAAGAATAGGATGAAGGATGCAAATATAGTTGGGTGGGCCAGAGGAATACCACATAGGGAAAAGTTGGAAACTAAGGGAATTCTGAAAAGTTTCATATACAAAAAACTCGAACGAAAGTTCATAAAAAAAATGGATGTTTTAATTGCAAATGGAGCAGATACAGCGGAGTATTACAATAGGTTTTCTCCGAGGAGTAGGATTTTTGTTGTGCCAAATGCTGTGGATATAAACAAATTCAAATGTGCAGAAATATCTGAGTTTTCTAATCCTATAAAAGTAGGATTTTATGGACGTTTCGTAAAAGCTAAAGGATTCAACTATTTTTTGGAATTAGTTGATGATAAGAGCTTGAATGGGGATTTTTTGATAAGAGCATGGGGGTGGTCAGAAAGCCAAGATTTCGATGATAAAGAGTGGTACATGGGGTTTTACAATTCAGACGAGGTTCACAAAGTGTTGCTTGAATCTGATATTGTTTTACTTTTAAACAGTTCGAAAGGTGCCTTTGGAGGTGGGGTCTCTCATCTCTTACTTGAAAGTATGGCGGCAGCACGATTAATAATCGCTTGGGATAATAAAATTCATTGTCAAGTTTTAAATGAAGCAAATGCGATATTAGTAAGAGAAGGAGATTTAGAAGCATTAAAGAATGTATTGTTAGAAATACACAGTAGCGTTAATAAAGATGCCTATAAGATTTTGTGTTTAAACGCCAAAAGAGACGCGGGTAGGTATTCGATTGACGAACACATTAAAAAATTCTTGAATGTTTTGAGGGAGATGAATTGGATTTAATAAAGTGCCTGGAATATATAATTTAAAAAAGGTTATAGGGGCCGATATTGTGATGGATGATTTTGTTCAAAAACTTCTGGAATTTGAGACGGTTGAATTAAGGAATTTCCGAATTCTTTCCAAGTATGAAATTTGGCCGATAATCAGATATGCAGTTTTAAATAAAGCCGTCTCAGAATATCTTAATTTACAGAGGCCACATGCGGAATTTGAAAGAAAATCGTTAAGCCAAAAATTATCTTATTTAAGCTTGTCCTTATTAAAGAAACCTTGGGTTGTTAGTCAAGAAGACATACTTTTTTTTGTTAGTGCACGTTCGAATACAGTGAAAAAAGAAGGGAAATATTTTAATGTATTAACGGATTACTACGCTCTAATTTTTAGAGACCAAACAACGGTTCTTGAGGAATCATTTAGGCTTGGTTATAAATATCCACGATACTTCCCAACCACGTATTATATTGATTTTATGTTTTTACAAGGAATCCTTAAAAGTAAAATCTTCAAAAAAAGTATAGATAAAGATAGTTTTGAAAACATAAATGGATTCCTAGAGTACCTCAAAGTGTTCTTTCCTATGAAGTTAGAGGATACATTCCTTAACTCCTTAAAGGAACTTCTTATGAAATACGCGCTAAGAATACCTTATTGGGAGCATTCGTACAAAGAACTTTTTGAAAAATTTAGCCCAAAAATAGTGTTTATCAACACTGCAAGTTATGGAGGTAGAAATGCTTTATTAACCTGTTGGGCCCATGACTTGGGTATCAAGGTTGGCGAGTTTCAACATGGGGTAATATCAAGGATTCATTTGGCTTACAATTATGGGAATGGAATAATAAATTCTGCGTGGTATAAAAAATATTTACCCGATTTTTTGTTACTTTGGGGAAAATACTGGAGGGAGCAGATTAAGACACCTTCAGAGAAGCACATAGTGGGTAATGCCCACATAATTGAGAAAAGAAAACAATTGGAAGCTGATGATAAAAAGTTAGACCGAAATAAGAAAGTGGTATTGATGATATCCCAAGGAACCTTAACCTCCACAATTGTTGAGCTAACTAGAAAGTTATCAAAGCTTCTGGGTGATAACTACACGATAATGTACAAATTGCATCCAGGGGAAGTCCCCTTTAAGGAAAGGTATAAGGTGTTGCATGAGTTACCAAATGTTTTAGTGGTATCCGAGGGGGATATCTACGATTATATTTTCAATTCTAACTATGTTGTAGGAGTATATTCAACGACTTTGTATGAAGCTATAGCTTTTAGGAAACCAGTGTTCATTTTAAAACATCCGCTCTCAGAAGCATATATTGATCCAAAAATTGGAAAATTTTTCAGCGATGCAGAAGAACTAGTAAATTTGATTTTAGAGACAGGTGATGAAGGAAACAAAGATATATTAAAAACAGAGTACTTTTGGGCTAACGAATGGAAGCATAACTACCGGGAATTTGTAAAAAGTATTTTGTAAGCCCAAAAAGTATTGAGTTTCTGTTTGCTTACAAAGATGGGAAGAAGCTTCGAACATTCTGTGGCAAGTTCAGATGGATTTATTGGGTCACAAATAGGTGTATGATAGAGAGAATTTGCGGTTTGCCCTCTAAAAATGGGACAAAATCAGACCAATCCAATGACCCTGGAGATATTTTCTGGTAATTAAACAACGATGCATGGTTTTTTAAACATTTATACTGCTTAAATGCAAGGAATACTTTTCAAGAAATTTTTGTTGTATACAATTGCAAATAAAAAGATGAAAATATGTGGTTAAGGTAGAGGGGTATGGGGATTTCTATAATTTCATTCATGCTAAAATCAAGTCATGATAGGGAATAATGGAAAACTTGCTAATGGGAACAGATTTGCGCAGTCGGTTGCTGCGGGAACTATTGTTGTAACTCTTTTTACTTTATTTTCTAAAGCCCTGGGGTTCGCACGGGAAATCCTTATTGCGAATCTCTTTGGCACTTCCTGGCGGCTTGATGCGGTCTTTATTGCTATTACCCCCGTTACGATTGTTACTGGTATTGCCACCGGGGGTATCATAGCTATTTTTTTCCCCATATATCACGAATTGAAGATCAAAGACAGCGGAAAGGCTATCAGATATGCTGGTAGCTTAATGAAGCTATACTCACTGGTTTTTATACTCCTTGGAATAATCTTCTATTTGTTCCCAGACGAGATAGTTAAACTATTTGCTCCTGGTTTCTCGGGGGATGTGCTTAGTTACGCTGCGCGAAAATTGAAGTATCTGTCTATTCTACCCTTTATCAACGGTTTGCAGGCTCTTCTTGGAGCATTGTTGAGAGCAGAGCGTTGTTTTTTTCAATACGGTATCGCCCAACTGATTTTCAACTTCGTAGCTATTCCAGTTATTTATTTGGGAGCACCTTTCTTTTCGGAAGCTTCTTATGTTCTTGCAACGATTCTTGGTAACCTTCTTGTTCTCATTTTGTATTTTGGCTTTTCAAGAAGATTTCTTTCGTTTAGAGGCGAGTTTTTTCTTAAAGAAACTTCTCAAACGTTCAGGCTTGCACTGCCTTTTATGCTCTCTTCAAGCCTTTCTACAATCAATATTGTTGTTGATAAAATGTTTGTTTCAACATTGCCTTCTGGAAGGGTATCATCCCTACAATATTCAACGACCCTTCTGGGTATTATCTCAACAGTTGTTTCTATATTTGCGATGACGAGCTTCACCGAACTTTCTGAAAAAGTCGCTGCAAAAAACATGAATGGGGCTCTCGAAAGGATGAAAAAAACCGTTACGAGCTCCCTGAATATTGCGATACCGTTGACTGTATGGACTGCTGTGATGGCCGAATATCTCATACGGTTCGTGTTTCAACATGGGGCGTTTTCTGCGGAGTCAACCGACCTCGTCAGCGCTGCCTTAATAGGTTATAGCGCAATGTTGATAATTCGACCAATTTCCACAGTGAGTTCAAATTTCTTGACGACTATAAAAAAAGTGAAATGGATTTTCTACGTAGTTCCGATTTCTATTACAGCAAATGCTTTCTTTGACTGGATACTTATAAAACCGTTTTCCCATGCGGGTGTTGCTGCGAGTACATCGATAGTGTTGTTGATAAACACCTTTATCAAAGTCAGAATCGTTAAGCATTACGGCATGGAATTTGTACCGGTTGCAAGGATATTGAAGCAGATTGCTATAGCAGCTTCGATTGGTTTATCTATACATTTTTTAAGAAATATTGTTGGTTCAATTGAATGGTTGGTTATCGGGAATATGGTTTTCTTATCACTTTTCGTTATTATGGCTCATGACGAATTAAGAGCGGTTGCTAATAAGCTGAAGGCTTTCCGAAGGAAAAAATAGACATTTCTATCCGGCAAATTCCAACTTCAACCTATCCAATCTAGTTCTTACCTCTTCCGAATCATCAAGATACTCTTTTTCTCGGATCTCGATTCTTGAACCTCGAATCTCGTTTTTTTGTTTTGCCATAAACAGATGATGTGATATAATTCACTCAGTGAATGATTAAACGGGGTGAGAGTATGAACATAGGGGAATTCTCCTTTTTTAACCCATCACCAAACTTTCGTGAAATGAGTATCTTAAAAGCTATTGCGGAAACTCCCAGCATC
>JARRBB010000020.1 GCA_029981435.1 Thermotogaceae bacterium
CATCATTAAAAATAAAAATCAATTTTGAAAACTTCCATAGAGAAACAAAATGTGGAAGGGCTTCAGTTAGTTCACACCAAAGCCCTTCCACAAGAGTTTCCGTTTAAGATTATAAAATTAAGCGTGAATGTGGGAATTCAAGTATTTCATTCCTTCTTTTATTGCCTTTTCATTTAAATTGAATAGCTCCTCTGATTTTCCTTTTAAACTTTTTCTAAGTGCTTCTATAACACTTTCAAATTTTATTGCATTCGTTCTGGAAATATAAGCTCCAAGCATTACCATATTTGCAATTCTTGAGTTTCCTAATTTATCTGCTATGTCGTTCGCAGGAATTTCTACAATATCAATATCGTTTCTTTCTGGTTCCTTTTCAACTACTGAACTATTTATGAAGATAATACCATTTTTGGTAACCTTTTTCTCAAATTTCAATAGCGATGGAATATTCATGACTATTAATTCATTAGGGGCATCTACAACAGGTGAACCTATCGGATCATTACTTATAACTACTGTGCAGTTAGCAGTCCCGCCTCTCATTTCAGGTCCATAGGAAGGAAACCAAGTAACATGTTTCCCTTCAAGCATACCGGCAAGGCTTATAATTTTCCCAAGTAACATAACACCTTGTCCACCAAATCCAGATATTATAATTCTATGTTCCATTTCAATTCACCCCTTTTGTTTTATCTACAAAAACTCCAAGTGGAAATTCTTTCACCATGTTTTCTTTTAGCCATTTAATTGCTTCGACTGGTGTCATACCCCAATTTGTGGGACAAGTTGAAAGAACTTCTATAAGGGAGAAACCAATTTGATTTATTTGTGCTTCAAAAGCTTTTCTTATGGATTTCTTTGCCTTGATAACTTCCTGTGGCGAACTTACAGTAAGTCTTTCGAGGTATGCAACTCCTTTCATATTTTGAAGAGTTTCGCAGACATGTATTGGATAACCATCCTTTTTAGGATCTCTGCCATAAGGAGTTGTAGTGGTTTTCATTCCTATTAAACTTGTAGGTGCCATTTGTCCGCCTGTCATACCATATATTGCATTGTTGATAAATATTGTGGTTATGTTTTCTCCACGATTTGCAGCATGAATTATTTCTGCAGTCCCAATTGCTGCAAGATCACCGTCACCTTGATAAGTGAAAACTATTCTATCCGGTAAAGCTCTTTTCATACCAGTAGCAACCGCGGGGGCTCTTCCATGGGGAGCAACTGTCCCATCAAGATAAAAAAATTCATAAGCAAAGACAGAACAACCAACAGGTGCCACCACAATTGTTTTCTCTCTAATGTTAAGTTCATCTATCACTTCGGCAATAAGCCTATGAACTATACCGTGGTGACATCCAGGGCAATAAGTAAACTCCTTTTCTGAAAGTGATTTTGGTTTCTTTAAAAACATCTCTTTTATCATACTTTCACCATCCCAATCTTCTTTTTAAGCTCTTCTAGTACTTCGTTTGGAGTTGGAATAACACCAGCAGTTCTTCCGTAAAAAAACACTTTTGTTCTACCACTTACAGCTAATCTGACGTCTTCGATCATTTGACCTGCACTCATTTCAACTGTTAATACGAAGCCAACTTTTTCACTTAGTTCGTGTAGCTCTTCATAAGGGTAAGGCCACAATGTTATTGGCCTGAATAAACCAGCTTTTATACCTTCTTCTCTCGCTTTTCTAACAACTGTTTTAATTATTCGTGCCATGGTTCCATAAGCAACGAAAAGATATTCTGCATCTTCTGTCATGTAATTTTCCCATCTTTTTTCTTTTTTTATGATTCTTAAATATTTCTCCTGATATACTTTGTTCATTTTTTCTAATTCATAAGGGTCAATATTGAAAGACGTTACTTTATTAGGTTCTCTTTCATTGCAGCCAGTCAGAGCCCACTCATGTTTGGGAAGTGTCTTTAAATCTCTGAATTCTGGGAACTCAACAGGTTCCATCATCTGTCCCATTAAACCGTCTGCAAGTATTAAAGCAGGATTTCGATACTCATCTGCCAGATCGAAAGCAAGATATGTTAATTCAACTGCTTCTTGAAGAGTAGATGGGGCGAGTACTATGAGCCTATAATCTCCGTGACCGCCGCCCTTCGTTGCTTGGAAATAATCGCTTTGCGCTGGTTGAATATCACCAAGCCCTGGGCCACCTCTAACTACATTAACAAAAACGCAAGGTAGTTGGGCCGCTGCTATGTATGATATTCCTTCTTGCATCAAGCTGAAACCAGGTGAAGATGTAGAAGTCATCACCCTTTTTCCTGTTGAGGCTGCACCATAAACCATGTTGACCGCTGCGACTTCACTTTCAGCTTGTAAGAAAGTACCTCCAACTTGCGGTAATCTTCTCGACATATATTCTGCTAATTCACTTTGGGGAGTTATCGGGTACCCAAAATAATTCCTGCATCCTGCTCTTATAGCAGCCTCTGCTATCGCTTCAGTGCCTTTTACCATGAGCTTTTCAGACATTTTGAGTCACTCCTTTAAATCGATATACTGTTATAGCACTATCAGGGCACATTTGATAACAAAATCCACAAGCAATACATCTTTTTTGTGGATCATGAAATTCTGCAGGATGATATCCTTTTGTGTTGAATTTCTCTGAGAATCGTATCAATTTTTGAGGGCAAAAACTGATACACAGTCCACAACCTTTACACTTATCTGCGTTTATTTCTATATAACCTCTGGCTGGCATAATCACACCTCCTGATCAATTTGGTCGTTGGAGAAAAAGCGTTTTATCCTGAAAAATTTCTTTTCAGACCCTATCAAAATTTCAGAGTCCAGAAAATCTGGTATAACTGAAAAGGCAATTGGAATTCCAGATTTTTCACTTACTTTTTTAAGTAAATCTTCTCCTTCTTCTATTAGATCAACTGTCGTTTCTTTGCCGATGTTAGTATTGTTAATTAAGTAGTTTATTTTTATCTTTGCTGATGACTGAAGACGATCGAGTAATTCTAAAATACTATCTTCGTTTCTGTAAAAAGGCCTTCGCGTATTCAAAACAGCAAAACACGTGTAACCAAATTCACTAAGATGATCTTTTAGCATTCCAAGAACCATTGCTCCATCGTTTTCTCCACCAATATCCATTATGAGTTCATAATCGGTGTTTGTAATATATCCCATAATTTTAGGCGGAATAATTGGTAGATCTGCATGCATGAATTCTTTTGGAGGTGCTATAACAGTTATATCTTTTTTAGATAAAAAGTCGATATGATCACGTACTCTGAAATAAGGACTTATTATATCCAAATCAGCTATCGAAACTTTCTTATTCAATTTCTTCCGCCAAAGCGCAAAATTTATTGACAATTCAGTTTTACCACTTCCAAAAGGTCCTAAAAATATGAAAATTCTTTCGTTTCCAAAATCAGAGGATTTCAATTTCAAAGTTATCACCTCAACTGTAGTGTTTAACTTCTTCGTTCCCATTTAGAACTCTGAGCGCTGCAAGTGCAAGTGCTCTTTCCTCATCACCACCAGGATACACAATAACTTTGGCGATATATTGGACATATTCTGTGAGCCATTTAACCATGTACTTTTTGTCATAAGCCAGACCACCAGTTAAAACTATCGCATCAACATCCTTCTTTAAAACTGCTGCCATTTTTCCAATCCATTTAGCTATCTGGTAGGCCATTGCCTGATATACAGTTTTTGCGTATTCATCACCGTTATCTATCATCTTCTGAACTTCTATCGCAGAGTTGGTGTTTAGATAGGACATGAGGCCACCCTCACCTTTTATCTTCTTTTTCATCTGCTCGTAAGTGTATTCACCACTGTAACATAGATCTATAAGCTGTGTGAGGGGCAGTGTACCGCTTCTTTCTGGTGTGAAGGGGCCGTCTCCGTCAAGTGCGTTGTTTACATCGACAACTTTTCCTTTCATATGGGCACCTATTGATATTCCCCCACCCATATGAGCGACAATTAAATTAACTTCTTCGTATTTTTTACCTAATTCTGCAGCAGCTTTTCTTGCAACGGCTTTTTGGTTCAAGGCATGAAAGATAGATTTTCTTTCAAAATCAGGATGGCCTGATAACTTGGCTTCAGGCATCATTTCATCAACAACAACTGGATCGGCTATGAAAGCAGGTATTTCGAATTTTTTTGCAAGCTCATATGCGAGAATTCCACCAAGATTAGATGCATGTTCGCCGTATTTACATTCCATAAGTTCTTTGACCATTTTTTCGTTCACAATATACGTTCCGCCTTTTATGGGTTTTAAAAGTCCGCCACGACCTATAACAGCAGAAAAATCATTCATTGAGTATCCATTTTCTTCAAGAAATTCTTCGATTATTCTTTTTCTGAATTGGTATTGATCAACAATTTTTTGATAATTTTTGAGTTCATTGGAATCGTGTCGAAGAGTTTTTGAGATTATCAAATTCTCATTTTCGAATATTGCCAGCTTAGTTGAAGTTGAACCAGGATTTATAACAAGAATCTTGAACATCAAAAATCATCTCCTGTTTCATTTAATAAAAGTGCATTCAGTGCTATGGAGTAAAGTTTTGTTTCATCTGAGTCTGATCTTGATGTAAGAACTATTGGACACTTAGCCCCCAATATCGTAGTAGCAGATTTAGCATTTACGAAAAAGGTTAAAGCCTTGTATAGGACGTTACCTGCTTCTATATTAGGCATTACCAAGGCATCTGCTTTGCCTGCAACGGGACTATCAATTCCTTTGTGTTTCGCTGCTTCTAAAGATATAACATTATCCAGAGCAAAAGGACCATCAACAATGCAGCCTTTTATCTGATTTCTTTCATTCATTTTAGATATCACTGCTGCTTCCATGGTAGAAGGCATTTTATCGCTTATTGCTTCGACAGCTGATATAAGAGCTATTTTGGGATTTTCGATTCTAAGAGCTTTTGAAACGAAAAGTATATTGTTGATGATTTCTATTTTCTGTTCAAGGGTTGGAAGGATTATCATACCAGCATCTGATATCATAAGAAGTCTTTCGAAATTAGGAATTTCAAAAACACTTACCATGCTGAGAGTTCTACCAGTTCTCAGTCCAAAATTCTTATCGAGTACGGCCTTCATTAAATCTCCTGTTCTGATATGGCCTTTCATTATGAATTCAGCCTTATTTTCAATTACCAATTTAACTCCAGTTCTTGCAGCCTCGGCTTCTGAAAAAACATCCAGTATTTCGCAGTCTTTTAAATTCAAATTGTACTTTTCAATGAGTTCATTTATTTTTTGTTTCGAACCGATAAGAATTGGCACAATTATTTCCGAATTCTTAGCTCTTTCAACAGCTTTTAGTACTACGGGATCTTCTGCTTTTACAACAGCAAGATTTTTTCTCAATCCTTCAGCTTTTTTTGGTAATTCTGAAAGTCTGTCTATTTTGCCCATGTTTTCACCTTCTCGGAATAGATTTTCGGTCGGATCTCTCCTTTTAAGGCTTTTAATGCTCCGAAGGCGAGTCCTTCCATTTCATTTTCACCAGGTACTACCATGACGAGGGCAAATTTCGATATATACTCTTTTATCATTTCAACAAATTCAGGATTTTTTGTCATCCCACCGGTAAGGATTATTGCATCGACCTGTCCTTTTAAGACAGTGCACATTCCTCCTATCTCTTTGGCAATCTGCAGAACCATTGCTTTTAAAACAAGTTCTACTTTTGGATCAGTTTTTGCTTTTTCAAGTATTTCCCTAAGATTGTTAGTTCCGAGATAAGCTACTAACCCTCCTTGTTTGGTGTATCTTTTTTTCAGTTCTGATTTTGTGTATTTTCCAGAAAAGGCAAGTTTTACAACATCACCAACAGGCAGTTCACCTGTTCTTTCGGCACTGAATGGTCCCTCATCGTTGGCATTGTTTACATCTATCATTTTTCCTTTTTCATGAGCACTTACAGAAATGCCACCACCAAGATGGGCTATTACAAAATTACATTCTTCATACTTTTTCCCTAATTCTTTTGCAACTTTTCTACCAACAGTTTTCATATTGAGGGCATGTGAAAGACTTTTGCGTTGTAGCTCTTTGATACCTGAGAATCTTGCCAGCTCGCTGAACTCGTCAACAGATACAGGATCTGTTAAAAAAGCTGGTATATTGTATTCTTTTGAAATTTCAAAAGCAATTACAGGTGCAAGATTTGAAGCATGATCAACTTTACTTTCATATTTCAGGTAATTAGCCACATTTTCGTCTATCAAGTAAGTTCCACTTTCTACAGGTTCAAGTATTCCACCTCTTGCAGCTATAGCATCGAATTCTTCAATTTTATATCCCGCCTCGTTTATTGAGTCCATTATCGCTTTTTTCCTCATTTCGTATTGTTCTATAACTCTGTTGAATTGGCTCAATTCCTCCACAGAATGTTCAATAGTTTTTTTAAACTCGCATGTTTCATCACAAAAAATTGCTACTTTGGTAGAAGTGGACCCTGGATTTATAACCAAAATCTTGAATTTTTTCATGCTGAATCACCTGCTTTTCTTCTGGTATTCTTTCACAACTTTTGTCAGTCTTTTAACACCTTCGATTATTTCTTCGTGTGAGGGTAAACAGAAAGATACTCTCATATAGTTTTTACCTTTCTCATCTATATGAAAAACCTCACCTGGGATATACAATACTTTCTCAGCCATGGCAATTTTCAACATGTCCATGGTATCGACGTTTTCAGGTAATTTAACCCAAGTGAATAAACCACCCTGAGGTCTGGTCCAATCAGTGCCCTCAATCCCACCTAAAAATTCTTCGAACGCTTTTAGCATGGTGGTAAGTTTTGATCTGTAAAGTTCAAGTGTTCGTGAAAGTTTTTCAAAAATATCATATTTCTGAAGGTACCTTGCAGCAAGCCTTTGAGTCAGTGCAGGACTGCATAAGTCAGCAGATTGTTTGGCCATAACAAATTTTCTTACAACATTTTTATCACCTATCACTGTACCAATCCTTAAACCAGGGCACAAAGTTTTGCTGAAAGTGTTAAGGAGTATAACGTGTTCGATATCACCAAGTTTAAAAATATTTGGTATGTGTTCACCTTCATACCTTAAAGCACCGTATGGATCGTCTTCAATGATGTAGAAATTGTATTTCCAAGCTAATTCAAGCAGTTTTTTTCTTTTTTCAAGCGAAAGTGTTACACCTGCGGGATTATGAAAGTTGCTAACCACGTATGTGAACTTGAATTTATTGATCAGCCCTTTTTCATCGAGATTCCTAAGCTGCTTTTCTAAAAACTCTACGTTCATACCATCGCTTTCTAATGGAACATTTATGAACATAGGAGATCTTATTGAAAAGGCACTTGCAGCTCCAAGATAAACTGGTGAACTCACAGCACAGATGCTTTCTTCATCTAAAAAGATCTTTCCAATCAGATCAAGAGCCTGTTGAGAGCCAGTTGTTATAACTATATTCTCTAAATCGAGATTATTGATGTTGTATTTTCGCTCAAGGAGTTTTAGATATTCCTCTCTGAGAACAGGATCACCTTCAGTGGTGGAATATTGAAGAGTTATTCTGTATTCTTCTTCAACGATTTTAGATGCAATTTCAGCTAATTCATGTCTTGGAAAAGTTTCAGGATCAGGAACACCACCACCAAATGAAATCATTCCAGGCTGAGTAGAGTACTTCAGAAGTTCCCTTATTATAGATGATTTTATATTCTTTGCGATTTTTGATAATTTCTCTTCCACTTCAAGTTTTTTCATAAGTCCACCTCCGCATTTTTTGCCTTCCATAAATATATATGCAAATTTCGTGCCAACTTTGATTTTTGAATTAAAACGGTTATAATTTACTCATAGAAAAACAGATGAATTAAACGATTTGTTGTGCAAAAAAATGCACTGTGCAATTTTATTCATGCAATTTTTTTCACCAAAAGGAGTGGTATCAATGTTGATAGCATTCAAATTCGTAGTTTTAGGATTGATAGCTCTGGTCTATTACTATCTCATAAATGGTAAGTTTGATAAAGCAGCCATTTCTTTCATTGCAGGAACCATTGTGATTTTTTTAAATAGCTTGTTTAAAATTATTCCAGACTTATCTATTGAAAGGTTGAGTGATTTTGTAGATTTCGATACAATAGGACTTCTTATAGGTATGATGATAATTTTGCCTTTTATAAAGAAGGCTGGTTTTTTTGAGTACATGGCGGTTAATGCTCTCAGATTGAGTAGAGGAAATATGAAAGCACTTTTCATAACGATAAATTTGACTACAGCACTTTCATCAGCTTTTTTGAACAATGTTAGTACTGTTATGGTTTTTGTCCCGATTGTCTTAGCCATAACCGACTCTATAGAAAAAAATCCTTTTCCGTTTTTAATGTCACTTGTTTTTTCCGCGAATATAGGTGGTACTGCAACATTAATAGGAGATCCTCCAAATATGCTCATCGGTTTTGCCGCGCATAAAAGTTTCATGGATTTCATATACAATGTTTCGCCTGGTGTTTTGATAGTGCTTTTTGCTTTGATAATTTATCTTATGATCAAAGAGAAAAGTTATTTTTCACTTTCAGAAAAAGAAAAGCTATTGTTGAAAAGCTTTATGCAAAGAAATCCACGTGAGATGATAAAAGATAAGAAGTTATTGTTAAAATCGCTTGGAGCTTTTATAGGTGCTATTATAGGCTTCACGATACCACCAACTATAGTAAAACCGTCAGTTGTTGCTTTGACAGCAGCCGCAGTGTTTTTGTTGATGATAAAGGCTGATTCTAAGACTATGAGTGAAGTTTATAGGGAGATAGAATGGTCTACCATATTTTTCTTTCTCGGTATGTTTACCCTTATATATGCACTTGAAGAATTAGGAATAATAGATATTGTGAGTACTCTTTTTGTAAAAGCATCTGTGTACCCCTTCATTTTGATATTATTGGTTCTCTGGATCCCTTTGTTTGCCACATCAGTTCTAAGTGCTGTTCCGATGGTTATGCTTATGATCCCGATTGTGGAAAAAGTCATTCAGACTTCTCAGTTGAATGCGCACGTTAGTTCGAATATATGGTGGGCACTTGTATTTGGTGCATGTTTTGGTGGGAATATGACTATGATAGGTGCTGCAGCAAACATAGTGGTTAGTGGATTGACAAGTAATCTTGAAAAAGGCAGAATCACATTCTCAAATTTTTTGAAATATGCTTTTCCCGTTGTTATGATAACAGGAGTAATAGCTACTTTTTATATGGCTTTAAAAACATTTTTATGATATAGGAGGGGATGGTATGATCAAGAAGAATTATCTGCTTGCACCAGGACCAACGCCAGTTCCATCGAGAGTATTACTAAAGGGTGCGGATGACACTATTCACCACAGAACACCTCAATTCATCGAGATAGCGAAAAAAGCTTTTGAGGGTTTGAAATATTTATTCCAAACTCAAAATGAGGTTTTCATACTTGCTTCTTCCGGTACAGGAGCAATGGAGGCTGCAGTTGCAAACCTTTTGAATCCGGGGGACAAAGCAATTGTTGTGGTGGCTGGAAAGTTTGGAGAAAGATGGAAAGAAATCTGTAGCAATTTCAACGTTAACGTAATTGAAATACCTGTTGAGTGGGGAGACTATATAGAACCAGAAGAGCTGAAAAACATACTGATAGAACATAAGGATGCAAAAGCTGTTTTTACAACTCACAGTGAAACCTCAACAGGAACGGTTATGAATTTAAAAGAAATTGCCGCTGTTGTTAAAGATACTGAGGCTGTTCTTGTTACAGATGCTGTTAGCTCATTGCTTGCTCAGGAATTAAGAACTGATGAATGGGGTGTTGACGTTGTAATTTCTGGTTCGCAAAAAGGTGTAATGTTACCACCCGGACTTGCATTTATAACTTTAAGTGAAAAAGCCTGGAAACTTGTGGAGACTTCAAATTCTCCTAAGTATTATTTCAATCTAAAGGCTTACAAAAAAAGTTATCCCGATTTTCCATACACACCTGCAGTAAATTTGATTTATCAGCTTGCTGAGGCAACAGAAATGATAAAAGAGGAAGGAATAGAAAATGTCTGGGAACGTCATAGAATACTCGCAGAAGCTGTAAGAAATGGAATAAACGCTTTAGGACTGGAACTCCTTTCTAAGAAACCTGGAAATGTCTGTACAGCAGTGAAAGTCCCTGAAGGAGTTGACGGCGGAAAGTTTACTAAACTTCTCAGAGACAAATATGGAGTAACTCTGGCAGGTGGGCAAGGACATCTCAAAGGAAAAATATTCAGAATAGCACATTTGGGTTATATGAGTAAGTTTGATATGATAGTTGCGCTTTCCGCAGTTGAGATGGGATTAAATGAACTTGGATACAAGGTTTCTCTTGGTAAAGGTGTAATGGCTGCAGAGGAAGTCTTCTTGAAAGAGGGGGTTTAAAAGATGATTAGATTACACATAAATGATCCGATAGATAAAGCTGCATATAAAATGCTCGAAGATTCTGGAAAATTTGAAATAACTATGGAGTATCTTGAAAAAGAAAAATTACTCGAAGCTATACCAGAGATAGAAGTACTACTTGTTAGAAGTGCGACAAAAGTCACAAAAGAGATAATAGAAACTGGAAAAAATTTGAAGATAATAGCAAGAGCTGGTACAGGGCTTGATAATATCGATGTAGAAGCTGCAAAAGAGAAAGGTATAAAGGTCCTAAATACACCAGGAGCGAATTCAATATCAGTTGCCGAGTTGACCATTGGCCTTATGATAGCAGCATCGAGATTTATTCCTCAGGGAACTCAGAGTTTGAAAGAAGGCAAATGGGAGAAAAAGAGATTCAAAGGATTTGAACTCTATGAAAAAAGACTTGGGATAATAGGATATGGAAAAATAGGAAGAGAAGTAGCAAAAAGGGCAAAGGCGTTCGATATGAAAATATACGTGTACGATGTTGTAAAGCCAGAAAACCTCGAGGGTTTCGTTGAATTTGTTGAATTTGAACAACTTATAAAATCTTCTGATTATATAACCTTACATGTTCCGTTTAGTGAAAAAACAAAGCATATGATAAATAAAAATGCCTTTGATTTGATGAAAGATGGTGCAATTTTGATAAATGCAGCAAGAGGCGGTGTAGTAGATGAAGAAGCATTGTACAGTGCCCTGATATCTGGTAAATTACGAGCTGCTGCTCTTGATGTTTTTGAAGTAGAACCACCGGTTGACGATTTGAGGAAAAAGCTTTTGAGTCTCGAAAATGTGATAGCGACTCCTCATATAGGTGCTTCTACAGAAGAAGCTCAAAAAAGAGTAGGGATCGAGATAGCGAAAAAGATAATTGAAAATATCTAAGGAGATGGCACCATGGTTTTCAAAAAAGTTTTTGATATAAGTATTATTCTCGGAAAAGAGTCGATAACTTATCCAGGAGATGAACCTTTTTTTCGTGAAGTTATGAAATCCATAGAGTCCGGTGTGGAAGTTTCAAAATTATCGATGAGTTCTCATTCTGGGACGCATGTTGATGCACCTGCACATTTTATAAAAGGCGGTAAACGTATTGATGAAATAGAAATTGAAAGATTCATTTTGCCTGCAAAAGTCGTTGAAATCGCGGATCCTTTTGAAATAAAAATTGAGGAACTTGAAAAGTGTTCTGTAATGAAAGATCAAGCTTTGCTATTTAAAACACGTAATTCTGTTGAAGGAATATCACGCAATGGCGTTTTCACAAAGGACTTCGTTCATTTAACTGAGGAAGCTGCAGAGTATTGCGTGGAGAAAAAGGTTCCTCTTATTGGAATAGACTATATAACTATTGAAAAAGCGGGAAATGAAGGTAACCCTGTTCATAAGAGACTTCTTGAAAATGATGTGATAATTCTTGAGGGCATAGACTTGAAAAATGTGCCTTCAGGGGACTATGTTTTGGTTTGTTTACCGCTGAAAATATGGAAAGGTGAAGGTGCACCAGTTAGAGCTGTACTGATTCAAACATAATTTAATCAAATTTTGGAGGTGTCGGTTTTGAGAGTTTTAAGTGGAATGCGTCCAACCGGTAAGCTCCATGTTGGGCATTTAGTTGGTGCTCTTGATAATTGGGTTCGTATTCAGAATGAAGGCAATGAGTGTTACTATTTCATAGCTGACTGGCATGCTTTAACAACAAATTATGATGATATCTCAGGGATATATGAATATACGATGGATATAATAAGGACTTTCATTGCCTGTGGGCTTGACCCTGATAAAAGTGTCATTTTTGTGCAGTCTGCGATAAAAGAACATGCCGAATTGCAGTTGCTATTTTCTATGATAACTCCTATAGGCTGGTTAGAAAGGGTACCAACTTACAAAGAGCTGAAACAGCAGCTGGTGAACAAGGATCTCTCAAATCTTGGATTTTTAGGATATCCCGTTCTTCAAGCAGCTGATATTTTAATGTATAAACCTGACGGGGTGCCCGTTGGAGAAGACCAGGTGTATCATGTTGAGTTAACAAGAGAAATTGCAAGACGTTTTAATTATCTTTATGGTGAAGTCTTTCCAGAACCGAAAGAATTGTTGTCACATCTTCCAAAGCTTCCTGGAACGGATGGCCGAAAAATGTCGAAGAGTTATGGAAATGTTATACAGATAGATATCACTGAAAAAGAATTACAAGAAAAAGTATTACGCATGATGACAGATCCTGCGAGAAAAAGGCGGTCTGATCCTGGAGATCCTGCAAAGTGTCCGGTATGGGATTATCATAAAGCCTTTGGAACGACCTCTTCGGAGAAAGAATATATAATAAATGGATGTAAAACTGCTAGTATAGGTTGTGTTGATTGTAAAAAAATATTGCTGAATCACATGATAGAAAGATTAAGACCCATATGGCAAAGGTTGAATGAGTTAAAAAAAGACAAAGATTATGTCCAACAAGTTATAAAGGATGGAAATGAGAAAGCGAGGACATTTGCAGTTGAAACAATGAAAGAAGTGCGTAAAGTAATGAATTTAAGATTTTAGGAGAGTGAATCAATGGAACAGGAATTTGTCTTTTCTTTACCACAGTTTGAAGGTTCGCTGGATCTCCTGTTGTACCTTGTTAAAAAACACGAGATGGATGTAAAAGATATAAAGATTTCCATAATAGCTGATGAATTTCTTAATTACATTAATCAAATGAAAAGATTGAATATAAACATCGCAGCCGATTTCATGGTTATGGCTTCTACTTTAATGGAGTTGAAGTCAAAGATTTTGCTTCCAAATAAGAGTAGCGAAGATATAGAAAGTATAAGAAAAGCTAAGCAGGAACTATCTGAGAGATTGGTAGCTTATCAGCAAATGAAAAAACTTGCCAACAAATTCAAAGAGAAACTTGACGAAGCTTTGAAATTGTATTCTGTAAGAGTAAAAGCCGAAAAAACATCGGACCTATCGATAAAACCTGAGAACTTCTCGAAACTTCAAGAATTGTTTGAACACGTTTCAAGAATCATAAAAGCTCGTGAAAAAGTTTATAGAATAAAATCAGAGAAATATTCGGTTGCGAAAAAAATGGAAGAAATTTATGAAACTATTCAGAGAAAAGGTAAAATAAATCTGGAAGATATTCTTGTGGGAGCAGATGATCGAGTGGAACTTATAGTAATGTTTCTTGCTATACTAGAATTGATAAAGTTAAATAAGATCTCTCTGGAAATTCTTGAAAATAAATATTCCTTAGAGGTGGTCAGGTGAACCAGAGGGCTTTAATAGAGGCATTACTCTTTGCTTCTAACAAACCTTTAAGTATGAAAAATCTGTCACAAATAACGGGGCTCTCAAAAAAAGATTTGGAGAAATTAATAGCTGAGATTCATCAAGAGTATTCTGACGAAAAACACGGAGTGATGTTGAAAAAAATAAGTGAATCCTATACCTTTTTGACAAAGCCAGAGTATCACGAATATGTGGAAAAAGTTTCAGAGAGAAGCATAGGTGATCTTACTCCATCTCAAATAGAAGTTCTGGCATATATTACTTTTAAAGGGCCTATAACCCGTAAGGAACTTTATGAACTTCGAGGAAAAAGTGTGGACAATGTACTCAGAGAGCTCCTGAACATGAGACTCATAACCAAGCGAAAATCTAAAAGAAAAGGAAGACCCTATGAATACATGGTTACGAACAGACTTCGTGAAATCCTTCATATGGCTTCTATGGAGGATCTGATAAATGAAATTGCAGAAATTTCTTCAGATAACAGCTAAGGTTTCAAGAAGAAAGGCTGATCAGCTAATATCACAGGGGAAAGTAAAAGTTAATGGAAATACGGTTAAAGAGTACTGGTTTGATGTAGATGTTGAAAGCGATTTAGTACAGCTTGAAGATAAAAAACTTTCCTTGAAATCACAGAAGTTTTATTATTATCTATTAAACAAACCTTCAGGTTATATAACGACAATGTTTGACCCAAATGGAAGGCCAACTGTGTGGGATTTAGTGAAAGATAAAGTTAAAGACAGAGTATATCCAGTTGGAAGATTGGATAAAGATACGGAAGGATTGTTGATCCTAACCAACGATGGTGATTTTGCAAATAAGATCATGCATCCAAGATATAAATTGCCTAAAAGATATGAGGTGATTGTTGAAGGAATTCTGTCGAAAAAAGATTTGCTTAGATTGCAAAAGGGAATAGTTTTAAGTGATGGTTATAAAACTTTACCAGCAAAAGCTAAGATTTTAAAAATCTCAAACAACAGAACAAGATTAGAAATTGAAATCAGAGAGGGTAAGAAGAGACAGATAAAAAATATGTTCAAATCGCTGGGACATAGGGTACTGTATTTAAAAAGATTGTCCATAGGTCCCATAACTCTTGAAAAGATTGAAAAAGTCGGAGAAATAAGAGAAATGACAGTAGATGAATTAAAAAAAATTGACGAATTTCTTGGAAAACTAACATGTGGAGAAACTAAAAAAATTCGGAAGGACTGAAGTCCTTCCGAATAATGTATCTATATTTATGGGGGGATAGGGGGTCGCGCCTTCAGTAATATATTAACCGAAAGAGTTTACATTAACATGACACCTTAGGAAAAAAATCTTGATTTTTGAATAACGGAAAGGAGTGTAAAATGTGAAGAAATTTACGAGATTTTTTTTAATATGTTTACTACTTTTCGCTAGTGTTTCGATGTTTGCCATTGACGAGAAGGGACTGGCAATATTGAGAAAAGCCAGAGGTTCTATAGAATATGGAAAAGAAATAGGTGAGCTATCTATAATATGGGATGCAATAAGGTCCTTAAATGAATTTTTAGTAACATACCCTAATGATCTTAAAGAAGTAAGAGAAGCTTACATATTAATGGGTGACGCGTACTTTGTCCTCGGGGAATATTCAAATGCTATCGAAAGTTATAAAAACGCTATCAAAAAATATGATGTAAAGGATAGAAGATATTATTATGCAATTTATTCAATAGCATACTCTTATTACAAAGCGGGAGACTATAAAAATGCTGCTGAGAATTTCAAGCAACTTGTAAACTCAGAATATTCTGACGAAGCTCTTTTTATGATAGGTGTTATTGCTTTCGAACAAGGAGATTACCAGAAAACCATTGTCGAACTTGAAAATATAAAGAATGAACCTTGGAAATCAAAAGCTTATTACTACATAGGAAAGGCTTACAGAGCCTCAGGATTGACTGACAAAGCCAGCGAATATTTTGAGAAAGCCGCTAATTCTACTGAAACTGAAATAGCTATTGCAGCACTTTACGAAGAAGCAGAGCTGTTAATTGCCACCGGAAACAATCAAAAAGCTCTTGAAGTAGCAAAAAGACTGTATGAAAAATTTGGAGACAGTCAATGGATGTATGAAATACTTATGATATATTCTGAAGCTCTTTACAAAACAGGAAATTATACCGAGGGTATTAAAAAACTTGAAGAAGCACTTTCAAAAACATTCGAACCCGAAAAAAGATGCAGAATACTTTATGCAACTGGCTGGTTCTATTACAGAACCGGACAGAAACTTTCTGCAATTGACGCTTGGAAAAAAGCAGTTTATGAATGGAATGGTGAATTGGCATATCAAGCCGGAATAGATGCTGCAAATACTTTTAGAGAGTTGAAAAACTATTCAAAAGCCTTGGAAACTTACGAAGAACTCCTGACACGTTTCCCAGATAAGAAATTAGAAGTGAGTCTCAAGAAAATCGAAGTTTTGTTAGATATGAAAGAATTTGAAAAGGCAATGATAATTTTAAAGGAAATAGAAAGTAGTAAACCTTTCGAAGCCAAGTACTGGCTGGCTTATATATATAAATCACGAGGGGATTATAAAAACGCAATAAGTGAAGCTGAAAATCTTTCTAAGATAGCTTTAACAACTCAGGAGAAAGTCAGAGCTCTGTTACTCCAAGGAGATATTTACTTTCAGATAGGAGATTATACAAAATCACAAAAAGCTTACAGTGAGATAATAAAAATCGGAAGTACTGAAGACAAAATGCAGGCGAATTTAAATCTTGGTTTGATAATGTATGCTGTCGGAAATTATGAACAAGCACTGAATTATTTCAAATATGTCCTGGATAGAGGCGAAGTAAATATAGATATGGCGGCAGATGCAGCATATTATATCGCAGAAACACTGGTAGCTCTCAACAGATATGATGAAGCGGAAAAATATTATTCCTGGCTTATAAACAATGACAAATCTGGTAGATATACTGAAACTGTCACCATAAAACAGATAAACCTGATGATAGATAAGGGAAACTATCAGAAAGCCATTGATAGTGTCGATTCCATGTTAAAAAAATCATCTGGAAAACTCAAGGGCGAACTTCTTTATTTAAAAGGTGAGGCACTTTTGAAATTAAATAAAATAGGTGATGCGTATGAAACTGTAAGAGATTTGAATGTAGAAAACTTATCTGATCAGGCAGCAGCAGGTAGTTTGTACATAATCGCAACTTACAATAACAGCCGCGGGAATATAGACGAAGCTGAGAAAAGCTATCAGTTGATTCTAAAAAATTATCCGCATACCTCAAAGGCTCCATGGGCTGCTCTGGATTATGCAGTAATGTTTTATCAAAAAGGTGATTATGAAAAAGCAAAGCTACTATTTTTCAATGTTATAACCAGTTATCCGTCATTTGAAAAAGTTGATGCCGCATTTTACTACATTGGAAGATGCTACGAATATCTTGGTGATAAAGCAAAAGCAATAAAAGTATACCAGGATTTCTTGGAAAAGTTTCCTAATTCTTCGAGGAAAAGTGAAGTTATGAGCAGGCTTGAGGTGCTTAAAAAGTGAAAACAAAATGGAATATAGTTTTTCTGACTTTTCTTGGATTAATTGCTTTGAATTTAGATATTTTAGCATTTTCTCAAGAAGATGATGTATATTTGAGAGTTGAAGGCATTTACCAGCTGCAGGGATTGGTTCGTAATTACAAATTTTATCCGTCAGTTCACTGGGATGTAGTGAATCCGGAAAAAAAGTTTGAATTTGCTGAGTTGGGTTTTGTTGAGGAAAAGATGGGACTGGAAGTAGACTATAAGAATTTGTTCACGCGTAAAACAATAAGCGTGAAAATTGATAAAATATTTGAATACCAGCAGTTTCTTATGATTAAAACCATACAGATACCACGTAAACATTATTTTCCAAAATTCAAAAGACCGGAAGCAGAAATAAACAGAAAATTTGTTCTTACTGAAATTCCGAAACATGCAATTGAAACTAAAGTTTCTGAGTATTATGATAAATTACCTACAATACCTCAAATAACTATTTTAAGAAAAAGTATCAACATTTCTACAGGTATTAAGCATGCTGTTGAACTTTCCCCAGGTAATTTAAAGGATATGATTACTGTTATTCCAAAAATCGAGGAGAAAGAACTTTTAAAGAATATTCATTTTTATAGCTCTATAGGTGTTATTTTCTCTTCAAAAGAAACATCCGGGTTCGTTTCTTTCGAAAATTTCAGTTCCTTTATCTCTGAAAGTGATCTAATTTTTAAGGAATTCAATTTATTTGTTCCCATTTCAGAGTCTTTTTATTCATTAAGCGCGGAGCGGAATTCACTTCAAACTAATTTGTTTAATTCTTACATAAGTCTTGAAAGCTTTGTGGCTTCAAATATGGGTTATACAAGTTTGATCTTTCCTGTTCAGATACTCAATGTCAGAGGAAGTATAGGGTTTTCAATAACAAATTCAAACGGCAATTTTGGGGTTTTTCCACTTTTTGATTTCGGATTTTCAAATTCAGAAATATTCTTTGGTTTTAAGGGAGATTTTGAATCTCAGGGATACAAATTCAATTTTTTGGGCCTTTACAAGGATTTAAAAGTATCAGGTTATGTTGGGTACTCGACTATGGAAAAGTTACCAATTTTTGGTACTGGTATAGCTTACAGCACAAAGTTTCTAACACCCTTTGTTGGAATCGAAGGTAATCTGGAAGACTTAAAAGCTAATTTTGCTTTAACTACGGGGCCTTTTAATTTCGGACGATTGAATGTCTTATCTGATGCTTCCGTTAAAACAGATTTGACAGTTAAAGGAACCGACATAATGATTTCACTGGAAGTTGGTAGTATTCTAAAAAAATTCATGTTAAATTTAAAAGGCTTTTTGGCTTTGGAGAAAGGAGAGTTGAATTATGGTGGAGGAATCTCAGTTCAGTTCTGATGTAAAAGAATTTGATATATACTTGAGAATTGAAAAAGAAGATGTACATATTTTAAATTACATACTTGAAGCAGAAGACAATTTATTGAATATACGGAAGTTTGATACAGATAACAAACAGCTGAAAATTATAGTACCGGCTGATTTTCTTGATGAAGTATTGAAACTACTTGAAAGTCTTAAAAGTGAGGTGAAATTTGAGATAGTTAGATATGAACCAAATAGGGGTATGGCTTAAAAGATTAATACCAAAACAAGAAGCGAACGATATTCATGATATCGATTATGAATCTTTGATAAAGCTTGGTTTCAGGGCTTTTTTATTTGACTATGACAATACTCTTGCTCCCTGGAGATCCATCGATGTGGATAAGGAAACATTTGAATTATTTGAATGGCTTTTAGAAAAGGGAATGAAAGTAGCCGTTGTTACCAATGCACCACGTTCAAGGGCAGTGAAAATAATAGAAAGATTTGGCGATAGAATACCAGTTTTTGGACATATGGGAAAACCAAGAATAAAGAAATTTAAAGAAGTCTTCGAGAAACTCCAGGTTAAACCAGAGGAATCTGTTATAATAGGTGACCTGTTTTTTACAGACATAATAGCTGGGAATAAATTGAATATGCATACGATAATGGTTGTACCAAGAGAGGCAAAAGGTTTTATAAAGCAAAGTGCGCGCATAATGACCCAAATAATGTACTTCATAGTCTTCTACACAATAGGTTGGATCTTTAGGACGATATATCTTTTATCACCAAATGAGATTTATAACAATATATTCGATGTGGATTATGAGAATCTTAAAAAGCATGGAATAAAGGTTATAGTTTTTGATTATGATAACACTCTGACTAAATGGCGAAATCCGAAGCCAAGTTTGAAAGTTTTGGAGCTGCTGAAACTTTTGAAAAACAAAGGCTTCAAAATAGTCATATTCTCAAATGGAAGGAATCACAGGTTTGGAAGGTTAAGAGAATTACTAAAAGATGTTATCATAATAACTTCTGCTAAGAAACCTCTTCCTTTCAGACTTAGAAAGCTTTTGAAGCAATTGAAGCTTAAACCTTCTGAAGTTGTTATAATTGGTGACCAGCTTTTCACGGATATTTTGGCCGGAAATCTTGCAGGAATATATACAATAAAAGTAGAGCCGATGGATAAAAGTGAGTTTTTTATAACGAAGCTTATGAGACTTTTGGAGCGATTTTTTATGCTGTTTATTCAGGAGAAACCTAAAATGGGAGGAATAAAAACTTAGGTTATGAGAGAAAAGCCGATAATTTGCGAGGGTTGTGGTGCTAAACTTCAGTTTGATAATCCGAATGTTTCAGGATATATACCTAAGGAAGTTTATTTGAAAAGATTGTCGGAAGGAAAAGAAATTCTTTGCCAGCGGTGTTTTCAAATGAAACATTATTCGAAATTGAAACACATAGATCTTTCGAATGAAGAACTCTGGAAGCGTTTTAAAAAGCTTTTGGATAGGTTTAAGAATGTGCTTTGGATAATAGATATTTTTGATTTCGAGGGTAATTTTAGAAAAGAGATCTCAAGTTTATTAAAAAACAAGAATGTTATATACGTCATAAATAAGATAGATCTTCTTCCAAAAGCTGTTACTCGTCGAGAAATGTATGATTGGCTTTTAGAAAGAATTGGCAGTGACCAAATTTATTTGGTAAGCGCGATGAAAAAACTTGGCATACAGTCACTTGTCAGAAGATTGAAAGTGATCAGAGATGATATTTTGATAATTGGTTACACTAACGCCGGAAAATCTTCTTTGATTAATAAGATTTGTGGTACCAATATTACCGTTAGTTCCTTTCCGAATACAACACTCGATTTGATAAAAATTGAAAGTACTGATTTGAATTTGAATTTGTATGATACACCAGGTATTACATTTGGTGATAGATTCATCGATATACTTTCTCCTGTCTGTCAGCAGAAGATTCTTCCGTTGAATGAATTAAAACGCAAAACCTTCAAAGCTGTTTCTGAAAAATTTTACCTACTTGGTGCACTTGTTCAGATAAAGGTTAGGGAGTTGAAAACAGAAAAGGCAATTTTTCAAATTTTCGCCCCAGAAAATGTTGTTATTCATGAAACAAAACCTGAGAGGGTAAAAGAGTTGATAGAAAAGCAATCGGGAAGGTTTCTTGTCCCTCCATGCAAGCCAGGTGAGATATCCACTGATAGGTTGAATTATAAAGTAAAAAGTATTATCATAAATGAAGGAAAAGAAATAGTTTTTCCTGGTATTGGATGGTTGACGATGAAAAAAGGCGAAGTTATTTTCGATATATATTTCCCAGATAAAATGAAAATATATAAGAGAAAAGCTTTGATCAACCCAAGAAGAAGGAGGTAAAGCTTTTTGGCACAAGACAAAAATCCCAGTTCAGATAGAGAAAAACTTGTAAAACGAATAGTTGAAGAAAAAGGGGAAAGTGCCATACCTACGTTGATTAAATTACTTGAAGATGAAAGCAACGAGGTAAGAGAGATTGCAGCTCAGGCACTTCAAAGTTTTGGTGATGCTGTAGTTGAAAAACTCATGGAATATTTGAGATTCAAGCTTGACAATGAAGAGTCTTTTAACGATGTGAGTTTGCTTTATGCAGCTGATATACTTGGTGAGTTAAGATATAAGGAGTCTATTCCTCTTTTATATCAGCTTCTTGAACATTATGATTCTGAAGTTTATCAATTAATAATATATGAAGCCTTGGCAAAATTGGGTGAAGGTGAAAAATTTTTAGACCTTTTAGTTTACTTTTTAAAAGAAGATGCTTTCAAAGAAGAGCTTAAGGATCAGGTTTTAATGACTCTTGCGTACATTCCAAGTGAAAGGACATTGAAAATTCTGATTGATGAATGGTATAACAGTGAGAATTTTGAAACTAAAGCTTTGATTTTAGATGCTATAAAAGTTCTTTTGAATGGGAAGCCAGAACTTGTAGAACTTTTAGCTGAAGATAAAAATGCCAAGCAAATATTGGACGAGATCAGTTTCTGATGGTACTGATAAGTATAAAAAGCCCCGTTTGATTTTCAAACGGGGCTTTTTTATATTGAAAACTTTTCATCAATATTCAGGCATTGGAGGAGTCATTTCTTTTTTCTCTTCAGGTTTTTCAACAACAAGAACTTCAGTTGTTAAGAGCATTCCAGCTATAGATGCTGCGTTCTGTACCGCACTTCTTGTAACTTTTGCTGGATCAATTATACCTGCTTTGAACATATCGGTGAACTCGTTTCTGAGAGCATCATAACCGTAGGATTCAGAATCACTGTTGAGAATTTCCTGAATTATTACTGCTCCATCAACACCAGCGTTTTCTGCGATTTGTCTCAAAGGAGCTTCAAGTGCTTTTCTAACAATTGATATTCCGATTCTTTCTTCGTCGTTCTGGACTTCTTTTTCCAGGCTTTCAAGTACTTTCTTAGCTCTGATAAGTGTTACTCCACCACCTGGAACTATACCTTCTTCGACAGCTGCTCTTGTTGCACTGAGAGCATCTTCAATTCTGTGTTTCTTTTCTTTAAGTTCTGTTTCTGTTGCAGCGCCCACCTTTATTACAGCAACTCCACCAGCAAGTTTAGCCATTCTTTCCTGAAGTGTTTCTTTTTCATATTCAGAAGTTGTATTTTCAATCTGAGTTTTTATCTGAGCGATTCTTTCTTTTATCTTTTGTGGATCTCCTTTACCATCAACTATTATTGTATCGTCTTTTTTAATTCTTACCATTCCTGCTTTTCCAAGCATATCGAGTGTGGTGTCTTCAAGATTCAAACCGACTTCCTCACTTATAACTGTTCCACCAGTTAGTATAGCTATATCCTGGAGCATTGCTTTTCTTCTTTCACCGAAACCAGGTGCTTTAACAGCACAGGCTTCAAGTGTGCCCTTGAGTTTGTTGAGAACCAGTGTTGTTAACGCTTCGCCTTCAACATCTTCGGCAATTACCAGCAATGGTTTTCCACTCTGAGCAACTCTTTCAAGCAGTGGTATCAAAGGTTTAATGCTTGAAAGCTTTCTATCAGTTATAAGAATGAACGGTTCTTTCAAAACTGCTTCCATTCTTTCTGCATCAGTTACGAAGTATGGAGAGATGTAACCTCTATCAAATTTCATACCTTCTGAAAATTCAACATAAGTCTCTAATGTTTTGGAATCTTCTACTGTTATGACTCCATCTTCACCAACTTTGTCCATAGCTTCAGCGATTAACTCTCCTATTTCTTCGCTGTTTGCGCTTATTGATGCAACATGAGCAATATCTTCTCGACTCGAAAGTTTTTTGCTAAGTCTCTTTATTTCTTCAACAACTTTTTCAACAGCTTTATCAATGCCTCTTTTTATAAGTATTGGGTTAGAACCAGCTGCTATGTTCTTTAACCCTTCCTTTATCATTGCTTGTGCAAGAACGGTTGCCGTTGTTGTCCCGTCACCTGCAATATCGTTTGTTTTAGAAGCAACTTCTTTTACCAGTTGTGCACCGAGATTTTCAAATTTATCTTCCAGTTCAATTTCTTTTGCAATACTTACACCATCATTTGTTATTGTTGGAGAACCCCAGCTTTTCTCCAGAACAACATTTCTACCTTTTGGACCAAGAGTTATCTTAACAGCATTTGCTATTTTATCGACTCCTCTTTCAAGAGCTCTTCTGGCTTCCTCATTAAAGCTCAAAAGTTTTGGCATTCTTAACACCTCCTGTTATTATTTTACTCGGTTATTTTTGCAAGTATATCGTTGGCATCAATGATTATGTAATCTTCATCCTCGATCTTTATTTCTGTTCCAGCATACTTTGCGAATATAACCTTATCGCCAACCTGAATATCCAGATCTTCAACTTTATCACCGACGGCAACTACTTCTGCTTTCTGAGGTTTTTCTTTTGCGGTATCTGGAAGAACTATTCCACCTTCTGTTTTCTTTTCTTCTTTAATAGGCTTAATTAAAAGTCTCTCACCTAAAGGTTTTACTGTCATTTACACCCCTCCTTTTATTTTTAGCACTCTAATGTCTTAATTGCTAAAATTATCATAAAAGAATATCCTCGAAACTTCAAGGCTATTTATAGCTAAATACAAATGATTATAAGGAATTATTTTTGATTATATGTAAATATCTCTTGTTTTCGCTAATTTATAAAAAAAATAAAATGTAGGGAAAAAATATTCAATAGCAAGAAAAATAATTTGGAGGTGCTTCTATGGAGGAGATTTTCCCAGGTGTTTTTGTTATAATCAATGAAAAAGGTGGAGCAAATCTCGGTTTTATTATAGGAAAAACCGGTGTTGTTGTGATTGATACAAGTCTTTTTGTTCAAAAAGCTCGTGAACTTAAGGATTATATAAATTCCATAACTAAAAGACCGATAATAGCTGTGATAAATACACATTATCATCCAGATCATTCTTTTGGAAATGCTGCATTCAATTGTCAGATAATTTCACATGAAACTACTGCTGAAATAATGAAGAATATGAGCGAAGAATATATAAAAAATATAGTATCAAAAACAGATTTGGCAGATGATTTTCAGAAATTCAGTATTAAATTGCCAAACATGACTTTTAAAAAAAGCAAGAAAATAGATCTTGGTGATAGGTTGCTTGAAATAACTCACGTTGGTGGTCATACTGAAGATTCTTCCGTTGTTTTTATAAAGCCTTTTAATGTTTTGTTCGCTGGAGATTTTGTTGTGAATGATTATCATCCTGAAATAGTACCCGACAGTGATTTAAAAACATGGATGAAAAAATTAAAGCAGATATTGAAATGGAATATAGATTTTGTGATACCTGGTCATGGAAGTATAGGTAATAAGCAATCTTTGGTTGATATGTATGATTATCTTAAAAAGATTCAGGAAGTATCCAAGGGAATAAAAAATGGCAAGATTGATCTCATACTTGATGAAATATCACGTGAATCCAATTTTTCAAATAGGAAGTTTCCGGAACTTTTAATACACGCTTTGAAAATTTTAATCACTTCTGAGACGTGATACGATTGATAGAATTTTTAATCTCCCTAAGAGAAGGACTTAGTGAAGTTCTCAAAAATAATTTGATTGGTATCTATTTGCATGGCTCTTTGGTCCTTGGAGATTTCAATTGTAAAACCAGTGATATAGATTTTGTTGTTTTGACTGAAAAAATCCTTTCAAGTGAACTACCACACCTTACAGAAGGTGTAGCTTCCTGTTTCATCCCATGGTGACTCGTAGACCAGAAGAATTTATCTTCCGTTCCGCCGCCAGTGCATGGTCCACAGGCTTAATCTCGGACAGTCCCTGCCCTACTGAAAGCATTACATAATTAGCTAAATTCTTAGCAGCATT
>JARRBB010000021.1 GCA_029981435.1 Thermotogaceae bacterium
ATATTAACACTAAATATTATATCGTATTGTAAGTAAAAAAATGCAAATTCATCTCCATCTTACAGAAGATGGAGTCTTCTTTGCAAAAAACGATAAAATTTCTCAATTTATTACAAATTAAGTGCGAATAAAATCAATAATTAAAAGTTGGTAAAACGTTTTCCTAACTAAAATATCAAAATGAAAAAAATTAGTCAAATCTGTAAAAAAAATATTACCGACGTTTTTAAGTGCTGAGAAACGATTAACGTAGGAAAATCTTTTGAAATCATCTTTTTTCTCGTATTTTCTTTCAATTAAGCATTCATTGAAGATCTGTGGTTAAATTCTGAAAGCAGTATGTCTATCAAAACGCTGACTATTTCAGGATCGAACTGAGTACCTGAATTTTTTCTCAGTTCTTCAATGGCTTCTTCGAGGGTTAAAGATTTTTTGTAAGGTCTATCTGAAGTCATAGCATCGAAAGAATCAGCCACGCACAGAATTCTTGATTCAATGGGTATTTCATCTCCCTTTTTTCCATAAGGGTAACCTTTTCCATCGTAACGTTCATGATGATAAAGCACAATCTCTGCGATGTCTTTCAGTCCTTCAATCTCGCTTATAAGCTCATAACCTTTCAACGGATGAAGTTTTATCAACTCATATTCTTCATCCGTAAGTTTTTCGCTTTTGTTCAGCACGCTTTGTGGCACGAAGATCTTTCCCACATCATGTACCAATCCTGCCCAGTATATCTTGCTTATTCTTTCACTTTCAAATCCCAGTTTTTCGGAAATTTTAGAGGCGTAGTTCGCGACATTCACAGAATGTCCTTTTGTGTAAGTGTCATAATATTCAAGGGCTTTGGTGAAAACGATGATCAATTTCTTCTGAAAAACTGCTTTTTCCTTTGAATATTCATTCAAATTGAAGAAGATAGAAAGCGTCTTCAAGATTTTTTCGATCTTTACTTTATTCTGTAAGTAAAGTTTCTCATCCTGAATTCCCAGAGCTAAAAAACTGTGGATTTTTTGACCAATTCTGATTGGATATGTGAGAATTTTACTTGGAAAGAGCTCATTCTTGAGTATATAATCTTTAAAATTCATTGCCTGATATTTTGAAGTAAAAACTTCTGCTTCTAATAATTTCGAATTTTCGTCAAAGCAGTCTATGATCTCTTTGGAGAAATTTTCGATTCTGAACTTCGTAAAATTATGATTTTTTGAATAAACCAGGGCATTCAAAACACCGTCTTCGATGCTAATAAACATTGAAAATTCGAGGCCGTGAATGTTATCAAGAAGGAATTTGGACGACTCTTTGAAGTAAGTTTCTTCGGTCATGTTTTCAGAAGCAATTCTTGATGTGAAACTCAAAATTTCATCGAGCTGATTTTGATAGTTCGAAATTTCTTCGTAGGCACTTTCCAGTTCTTCGTTTGTGGCACTGAGTTCCTGATTCATCGCGGTGATTTCTTCATAAGCTGACTGCAATTCTTCGTTTTTTAACTGCACATCCTTCGTTTTTGTTTCTACCTCTTTTTTGAGATAGTTGTTTATTGCGACAACCACATAAAAGATAAAGGTACCTGCTATCAAAGCAACAAAGCCAATTATTAAAATCCATCTCGGAATTTCAGAAACTTTTCTTTCAGTATAATAAAGTGACAAAAAATCGTTTATATAGCTTTTTAAAGAATCAAGCGCAAGATCAACAGTAGTTAAAAGGTCTTCACGATTTTTAGAGATGCCAAGATAAACATATTGCTTTGAAAGATCGATCTTTTTGAAGGTGTTCACAAGATCGTTTTTCAGAAAATAATAACTCGCAGTAAAGTTTTCCATCAGAAATACATCAATTTCCATATTTTTAACCGCTTCTATCAGATCGGAAAAACTATCAAAAAATCTGAAGACAAGCTTTGGATTGATGTTCATTGCTATTTCAACGTTTGCATCACCTTTAACTGCACCTACTATGTACGGATTGAGATCTGAAATGTTTGCCACATTTAAATTTTTCCTGTAATAGATGTTGCTTTCTATTTCGAAGAGAGGTTTTGAAAAAAGGATGTATTTCTCACGCTCAGGGGTTTTGAATATCAAGTTTATCATGTCCGCTTTACCATTTTCAATTCGTTCAAGAGCTTCAGAAAAAGGCATTAACTCCAATTCAAAATCGAGACCGGTTTCTTTCTCAAGAAGATCCAAAAATTCAACAGAGAATCCCTGCGGATTTCCAGATGCATCAACCCAAATGAAGGGTGGGTAGAAATCACCGCTTACAAACTTTATTGTATCAGAAAAAGAAAAAACACATGCAAGAATGAACAAAGAAAAAATTATGATGAACTTTCTCATTATTTTCCCCCTGAATCTATCAAAACTGAGGCCTCTTATTTGAGACCTCAGTTAAATTTTATCACAATTTCATCATATTCATGACAAATAAGCTTTTTTGAGTCTTTCAAACCTTTCAAGGCTGTCTTTCAGTCCACCTATTCTGTTTCGATTGAGCCAGAGTTCTTTGAATTCTTCGACAAGTTCATCAAGTTCTTTTGCAAGTTCAGTTCTGAATTCTTTTGAGATACTTGAAACTTTGAAATCTTGCGTTTTCATTCTTTCTAATCCCTGCTTTGCAGCGTGTTTTAAGAGTTTAGCGGCGTTCAGAAATTCCTTTTTTATTGTATCGGCATCCGGTCTGTCCATCTTTACACTATCGATATCTTTGATAACTGAATCAATATATTCGATGGTCTTTTTGAAGTTTTCCTCTGTCAGCAGATCTTTGAATGTATCTATCTTTAAATAAGCCGGCGGTTCCGGGAATAGAAGCATCAGAGCAAGGATGGAGCTGTTGTGAGGTGTAAAACCTGGTATTTTGTATGCGTTTCCAAGATCGTAGGCGATCCTTCCCATAACACCAGACTGATCTTTGAAAACGTGCATATCTAATGCCTTTTTTATATCGATATCCACATTTTCTTTATATCCCCAGCTCACCGCGGCACCATATGAAAATCCAAGGAAGGATATCGGATAATGCTGCCAGTGACCGTTGTCTCCCCAGTCGGTGTTAAGATAACCAATCGCGCCGTGCTTCAAACCATTTTCAGCTGCGTTTTTCAAATTGCCGATCGCGTTGTCCGTTCTTCCGGCTATCGAATTCCAGCTTGAAGTACCTGGACAAACATAATAAGGAACACCTGCTCTGGCAAATTTCTCTCCATCTTCATCGAACGGGTGGCCTGCTTCGTAGCCCCATTCTAAAGCTATTACCCCATCGGGAAGTTCCGGTATGAGTTCTGGGTGTTTCACAATTATATCTCCCCAGAACTGCATCGTCTTTCCTCTTTTTTGAACGAGCTTGTGAATTTTCAATAGAAATTCCAGGTAAACCCTTCCTGTACCTTTTTCTTCACACACCTTTTTACTTTTCCCTTGACCAAGATCAAATGTTTCATCGCATCCAACGTTGAATTGACTGCTTGTAAAGTGAGGTAGAAGTTCGTCGTACAGTTCCTCCAAAAGTTTTGTCGAACCTTCTTCGATAGGGCAGAGACTGAACGGCCCGTCGAATCTGCCACCCCAGGGAAGTTCAAAGCCATCAGGTGCTTCGGCAAGATGTTTGTATTCTTCGTGTTCTAACCACCTGTTCATGTGTCCAAAAGAGTTCTGATTCGGCACAAGCTCTATGAATCTCTCTTTACAGTATCTATCAAGTTCCAATATTTCCTCTTGAGTAACGGGTGATGCCTCTTCCCATACGACTCTGTGATTTCTGTAAGCAAAGGTATGTTCGGTGTAAAGCTGAAATTGGTTCACTTTGAGTTCGGCAAGCATGTCTATCAAATTGTAGAGTGTTTCCATCTTTGGAACCTTGTTTCTACTTATGTCGAGCATCACACCACGGTTTGAAAAATCAGGCCAGTCTTCTATTCGTAAAAAAGGTAATTTTTTCTGCCCTTTGAAATTTCGACAAATCTGTTTTAGAGTCATTGTGCCATAAAAGGCACCAGCTGAATCACCTGAGAGGATTTTTATGCCTTCTTTTGAAATCGTTAGAATGTAACCTTGAGGTTTGTTAAATTGATTAGGATCAACGAAGATCTTCACGTTTACACCTTCGAAATTTCTTCCTTTTGAAGTGGTTATTTCATATTCCACGTTTAAGATTTTCAAAGCTTCTTTTACTCTTTTTCCAACATTGAAAAGTTCATCTTTGTTAATGCTGAGATAGATAAATCCCTCATCGGCAAGTTCGAAAAATCCATCTCTCATTTCAAGATTTTTCGGCGCAGGGATGAGATTTAAAACTTCAGACATATAAAAACCCCCTTATTCAGTGAATTTGAGTCTATCTTCTCTGATTAATTTGAGATTCTCAAGATTCATTATGAACATTTCAACGGTGTTGTTAACCGTACCAGAAAACAGATGTCCACCGAAGGCTTTTTTATTGGGATCAGATAAAACCACATGAATATGTGGGAATATATCAGAATCTTTCAAAGAGATGTTTCCACTCATTGATAGAAGTTCACTTGGAAATTTAACAAATTCTTTTTCATATTTTTCACCACTGAACCAACCTATCTCAAAATTTCTCAGCATTCCTATTCCGCTCAGTATAACAGCACTGGAGATGGAATGTTCCTTTAAAACTTCAAGCAATTTTTCAAAAAAGTCCTCTCCATCGTCCATTCTTATGAACAGTATACCGTCTTTGAATTTGTGAATCATAAGGATCCCCCCTTGCTTGCAAAGATCTCTTCTATTTTGGCTATAACTTCATCGACACGTTTAAATTTAAAAACAGGTGCGAGTTTCCTTTCGTCTATGTAATCTCCATTTTCTAAAAGGCCAGCCAGTCGATCAGTCCAGCCACCGGTTCCTTCAATGAGTATTACCGGAACTCTGTTAGCATAACTTCCAAGTATTTCTATCATCGTTCCGGCTGCTCCACCGATACTCACAGCAACATCGATACTTTTTATCATCACGAACGATCTCATTTGAAAGTCGAGGCCTGTGTATACGGGTACAGTCAGGTATTCGTTGGTACCTTCGACTTTCGAATCCCATGGAAGAATTCCTACAACGTTTCCACCTGCTTTGAAAGCTGTTTTAGAAACTATTTCCATGACTCCATCTCTTCCACCATTGAATACGGTCCAGCCCTTCAGCGCTATTTTTCTTCCAAGCTCCTCACAGATCGGTACAAGGCTTTGATTGTTTAGAAGCATATCACCGGCGTAACCTATAACACCTACGAACGGCCTTTTGAATTTGTTCAACTTTTCTCACCTTCTTCAGTTGTTGGTGTAGTGTTCGGGACTAACAGAAGATTCGATTTTTTTCTCTTTCTTAAGAGGTTCTACCAGCATTCCTTTTGTTCTCTGCTTTTCTTTTCTCAGACTTTTTAAATCTATCCAGATTTCCTCCTTTGAGCTTCCCGGAGAGTTTGGTGGTGTTTCAACGAGATTACTCCTCAAAATGGGTACGAACTTGGTACCATTTTCGTATCCAATTTCCGCGATGTAATTCGCCCTGGCATTTGGAACGTTGAAGTAATATTTTTTAACTTCAAGAGGATTTATTTCTACTTCAAATGTTTTGTGGGCATTTTTGCCATCGAATATTATGTAAGTAACATCGTGGATTCTCAATTTCACTTTCTTAAAATTCTTGAGTTTTTGAATCGTTTCATCTGAAAAATCCCAATAAATGTGTATCCAATGAGGATTTACAGGGAGGCATACGAGTTTATCCTTGTTGTAGGTTTCCGGAAGTTCAGGTATTTTCGGTACACTCTCCTGTTTTTCATGCTCGATTTTCTGGATTTCTTTTTCGATTTTGATTGAATTTTGAGAAGATACTGTTTTTGAATTCTGTGTTGTTTTTTCTTCAGATTTTATTTTTTCTTTTATAAGCCGTATCATCTCAATTTTCTTCATTTTTCTGGTTATTTTTATTTCAAGGCTTGCTGCTATTTTTCTGATTTCTGACATAGGTGGGTTTGAATCTATTATCTTTTTGATATCCTTCTTATCCAAGTTTTTCATGGCTTCTTTTTTTAATATTTTGATCAATTCGCTTTTTTTGAGGCGGTAATAGTATTTTATTTCTTTCTTTTTTGCTTCTTTTCTCAACTCTTTCAAGCTCATTGAATCATAGTTTTCGCTTTTCAAATACTCACCTCCTTTAAAACATGTTTTTCAAGGTCAATCACTTTGAGTTTCAAATTCTCAGAAATGTCAATTATACCTATGGTTTTTGGGTTGTCGTTCTTCGGTAAGGAGACGCTCCCGGGATTCATTACAAAAAGTTGATTCATTTTGTCGATTCTGTAAATGTGAGTATGACCGTGTATCATGACAACTGCTTTTTCTCTTTCTGCTATTTTGATAGCAGTCTGAATGTCAGGATCGTAACCATGGGTGAACAGAAATCTGTAACCATTGAACTCTTCTATTAGATAACTGGCAGGTTGCGTTTCAAGAAGATCGATGTCTATATCAGCGTCACAGTTTCCTTTTACAAAATAGATTTTTCCCTTATTGCTTCTTATAGATTCAGCAAGTTTGAGAGGATCATAACATTCTGGTAATGGATTGCGTGGTCCGTGGTAAAGGTAATCTCCAAGATGAACGATTTTTTCACAACCGAATTCATCAAAGATTTTCAAAGCTTTTTCCCAATTACAAAGCGAGCCATGTGTATCACTTATCAATCCTATTAGCATGGTCTTTCCCTCCAGCGTATGAAGATTATACATCCATTTTCTATATCAATCTTCACTGTATCTTCAATCGTTTCATTGCTTATCCCAAACGGTTTTCCAAAAGGCATTTTGGCTTTTCGCAAACTATATTTGAAACCTTCGAGTGTTAATCCACAAACATCCCCGTTCAAAGGTAAAATTGACCATAGCTCATCTTTAGAACACTTGAATACAAGATTTTCATTTTTCAGTATTCCGATCTCAAATTTTTCTTCTACTATATAGGGTGTCAACCCACTGCTTTTCAACATGAACATCAACTGTATTACACCTATTGAATGATCTATCCTGTCACCTATGACGCCTGTGAATATCTGAACGGTTGCACCGTATTCCTGTGCGACCATACTGGCAAGTTCCGAATCTATTTCATCTTTTTCAGCAGGGAACTCTCTTATTTCAACTCCAAGGTTTTTAAAATATAGCAGGATGTTTCTATCCAATGAATCAAAATCACCTACAAGGACATCTGGTACAAGAGAAAGATCCTTTAAAACTTTCGTTCCGCCGTCTACCCCGATAAGAAGATCCACCTTTTCGGACAGATACTTCACTAAATTCTTAGAAGCTCCACCGTTGGCAACTAAAAGCGCTTTTTTGCCTTGAAGATTCCAAGGATATTCCTGTATTTGTTCACCGTTCTTCGAGATACTTTTATCCCCCTTTTTTCAAGCAAGATGGCTATCTTTGAATCGCTCATATTTATTTTACCATTGTCGGTTATTTCGAGTATCAGTTCTTTGAGTTTTTCAGGTGAAATTTTCACACCTTTTGAAACATTTCGAACAAAGAAACTTCTGAGTTCGAAAATCCCTTTATCGGTTAACACATACTTGTCTTTTATTGCCCTGCTGACCGTGGACAAGCTCAGGTTAAGTTTTCCAGCGACCGTTTTTAGATCGAGTGGTCTGAGTTCTTTACCGTAAATGATGTTTCTTTTCTGATATTCAATAACAAAAGTTGCTACATCGAGCAAAACCTTGTTCCTTCTGCTCATAGCTCTTACGATTTCAAGAGCTTTTTCGTATTCTCTGAGTATGTTTTTGTTATTGTTTATCAATTCTTTGTATGGTTCAACAGGATTCAGTTTTAATCTGAACATTTCGTTCAAAAAAACTATCAATTCGCTGTTTTGCCTTTTAACAATTATATCTGGAACAATATAACCTTTGTATTCTTCGGCTGAAAAACCGCTCGCAGGACTGAAAGGAATACTATCAAGCTTCTCACGGATTCTTTCAAGTGTTTCATAGGGCACGATTTCGTCATTCAGAATTTTTTTCAACGCTTCATTTTCCGAATCATCTAAAAAGATCGAGTAGTATTCGGAAAAATTTCTGGAGGCTATTCCCTTTGGACCTATCTGTTTTAAAATTTCGACTGCCTGCAATATGATTTCTTTGCCGATTTGATAACTTTCGGATATCTTATCCAGAGGTTCTCTCAAAAAACCATGTTCATCTAAAAGTTCAATCAGTAGGTTAAGAGTACTTTCGAGTTCAGAATTTTTGAGGTTCAGTAAATTCACATTTTCCCTGAGATATTCTTGAAGGGTTTTGCTGGTACCAGTATTTGTTTCTTCTAAATCAATCCCGAGGATATACTCCTCGGGATTGAGAAATTCGTATTCAAGAAAAATATTTTCATAGAATAATTCTTTCGCTATCTTTGAAAGTTCCCAAACCGGTGTCTGAAGAAACGTATTGGTTATATTCAAAAATTGAGTAAATACGAGTTTTGTATCCAAATGTTGAAAATTACCCAATCTGTATCCTGACTCCACATAAAGCACCCCTTAACAGCTTTTTTCACGCTATCTTTCCGAGCTTTCTACCACCTATAACATGGAAATGTATATGGTTTATTTCTTGTCCTGCTTCTTCTCCGTTGTTGACGACCACCCTGTATCCATTAGAAATCTTCTCCAATTCTGCCACTTTTTTTATTACTTCGAATATTTTCGAGAAATCCTCGTGTTCATTCGTTAATTCATTCAGATTTCTTATGTGTCTTTTATATAAAACAAGGTCATGAACAGGAGCTACAGGATTTATGTCCTTTATAACCAGGAAGTTTTCATCTTCGTATACTTTCGTTGAAGAAATCTCTCCATTTATTATTTTGCAAAAGATGCAATCATCCATCTGGTACACCTCCACTGTGATCATGGATATATTCCTCTGAGCCTTGTTGCACTGTAAACTCTATCAATTCCAACTATGTAAGCTGCTGTTCTAAAGTCTGTATTGTATTGTTCTCTAACTTTGGCAACATCATAAAATGCTTTTTTCATTATCTTTGCCAGCGCCCTTCTCACGTCTTCTATATCCCAGAAATACCATTGGAGGTCCTGGACCCATTCGAAGTAAGAAACAGTAACACCACCAGCATTGGCAAGAATATCAGGTACAACTATTATTCCTTTTTTATTAAGTATTTCATCCGCTTCAGCAGTTACAGGACCATTAGCACCTTCAATTATTATCTTTGCCTTTACCCTGTCTGCATTTTCTGCCGTTATTACATTTTCAAGAGCTGCCGGAACAAGGATATCAACATCCAATTCAAGAAGTTCTTCATTGCTTATTTTCTGCCCTTTCGGATAACCTGCTATAACCCCTTTGTTTTTATCTCTATATTCTATTAACTCTTTGATATTGAGCCCTTCGGGATCGTATATCGCACCGGTTACATCACTCACTGCAACGACTTTCACATTGCACTCTTCGGACAACAAAAGCGCTGCGAAAGAACCGACGTTCCCAAATCCCTGGACGGCAGCGGTTGTATTCTTTATATTTTTACCAAGATAATTCATGATTTCTTCGGCTATGATTCTTATTCCTCTACCTGTAGCTTCATTTCTACCTGCTGATCCTCCTATCTCAAGGGGCTTCCCTGTAACGACTCCAAGGGCTGGATATTCCTTGTTCATGCTGTAAGTATCCATGAACCAGGCCATTATCTGCGAATTTGTGTTGACATCCGGTGCAGGAATATCAGCTTCTGGTCCAATTATTGGCTGTATTTCAGAAAAGTATCTCCTACACAATCTTTCAAGTTCGCCCGCAGAAAGAGTCGTAGGATCGACTTTGACACCACCCTTTGCTCCACCGAAAGGAAGTCCTACAACTGCACATTTCCAAGTCATCCAGAATGCAAGTGCCCTTACCTCATCCAAATTTGTATCTGGGTGAAACCTTATACCACCTTTTGCGGGACCACGAGCGACGTTATGTTGGACTCTGTACCCTCTGAAGACCTTTATGCTTCCATCATCCATTCTTACAGGAAAGTTAACAATCAGCTCTCTCTTAGGGGTTGTGAGAAGTTCTTTGATGTCAGGAGATAATTTCAATAATTCTGCTGCTTTGTCAAACTGTTTTAAAGCATTCTGGAATATACCGAGTTTTTCCATGTTTTTCCCTCCTGATTTATTTTTAAATAATCTGGGAAACCACCGAATTTAGTATAACATTTTAAAAATTTTTTTGGAAGAGTTTTTTAAGATCATTGTTACATTAATATTTTCTATTCTTGTTATTAAATTTGAATTTTTCAGATTTGAATGTAAACGTGAATGACGATTAATTTGACATTCAAGTTTCCGATAATATACAATTCAGATGTATTGTATATACATAATAACCATCTTTTAGGGGGGATAACTATGCGTATCAGGAAATGGTATTTGATTTTGACAGTTGTGGTGTTGCTTATTGGATTTTCAATTGGTTTCTCTCAAACACTTCCACCAGGTATTCCAAGAAATGAAACGTTGATACTTCCATTTTTGTTTGCACCACTTCCTGTTCCAGGCAACTGGAATCAATGGGCTGGCTGGAGAGCTCAAAACTGCGGGCTCCATCAATTTGCAACAGAAGCACTCTGGACATTGAATCCGAATGTTGTCGAAGGTGGTATTATAAATGCTCTGGCGGCTGAACCACCAATTTACAATGAAGATTTTACAGAACTCACGATAAAACTCAGAGAAGGTATTTATTGGAGCGATGGAGTAGAATTCACAGCTGATGATGTTGTTTTTACACTTCTTACTGTTAGAGATACCGAAGGACTTGACTATCATGGACCGATGCAAAATGTAGAGGATGCTTACGCAGTTGATAAGTACACTGTGGTTGTTAAACTCAAAGAACCGAACAGCAGATTCCACGCATATCTTATGGAAAGATGGGGAGCACTACGTCCTATGCCAAAGCACGTATTCGAAAAAGTTGACGATATATTGTCATTCGATTTCAATCCACCTGTAAGTATCGGTCCGTACGTTTTGAAAGACTACGATCCCGGTGGATACTGGGTACTCTGGGAAAAGAGGGAAGACTGGCAAAGAACGGTTACCGGAAAACTTTTCGGTGAACCAAAACCAAAGTACATTCTTTTCATCAACTACGGTACCGCAGAAAAAAATACAATGGCAATGTTAAGACACGAACTTGATGCGATTCAGGGTACTGCTGAACAGTTGATAACTCTATTGAGAATGAGTAAAACCACAAGAAGTTTCCGTGAAAACTGGCCTTATATAGATCCACGTGATATTTCAACAAGAGGACCTGGTTTCAATCATCTTGTGTACCCGTACAATAACAAAGATGTTCGCTGGGCACTTGCACTTGCAATCGACATTGTAGAACTTGCAATTTCAACTTATGATGGTATGGTTGCCATGACACCTGGACTGCCTTTGGTGGTCAGCAAGACCTTCTACGAATGGTATTTCAAACCACTTGAACCGTGGCTCGAAGAATTTACTCTTGATTTAGGAAATGGTGAAACATTCAAACCTTGGGATTCAAGGGCACCATGGAGATTGCTCGAATGGGCTCAGAAGATATATAAAGTTAACATCGATCCAAATAACGAGGAAGAAGTTAGACTGACACTGGGTTATGGCTGGTGGAAATACGCTCCCGATGTTGCCGAAAAACTTCTGAAAAAGAATGGTTTCACTAAGAAAGGTGGAAAATGGTATCTACCGAATGGTGAACCATGGACCATAACCATACTTAGAGGACCAGATCCAACCGATATGGCAAACATAGTTATTCTTGGAATAGCGGAGCAATGGAAGAAATTCGGTATAGACGTTGTATTTAACGTGTCAGCAGCAGCTTCAACACTTGCATTGAATGGAAAATTCGAAGTTGTGAACACAGCACACGGTGGTTTTGCAGGAGAACCCTGGGGACTCCATCCAGACCTTTACAGATGTTTCAATGCCTTGAGAAGTGATTTTGTGAAGCCCATTGGAGAAGCCACACTCGGATGGGGTGGTCGCTGGAGTCATCCGAAGATGGACGAGATAATCAAGCAGCTTGAAGTAACACGCTGGGAAGATGAAAAGAGAATAATAGAGCTTGGACTTGAAGGTTTGAAGCTTGAAATCGAAAACATGATAGCGATACCAGTTTTCAACTGCCCTATAACCATCGTGTTCGATCAGTACTACTGGACCAACTGGCCGAGTCCTGAGAACGATTACGCAAGGTCCGATAATTTCACCACCTGGCCGCAGCTCAAATATATCCTCCACAAGATACAGCCAACTGGTAAAAAATGATGATTAGTCTGTAACATTCGATCCCGGGTGGGTTTTGAACCTGCCCGGGATTTTTGGAAGGAGAGAAAAGACTATGTCGTTTGTCAAGAGATACCTTATACCAAGACTCGTGCAATATATCCTTGTTACTTTTTTTGGATTAACTGCCGTTTTTTTGTTTCCAAGATTTTTACCGGTTGATCCCATAGAACAGCAGCTTTCACAGTACCAAACTTTTGGTGTGTACGTTTCACCTGAGCAGCAGGAAGAAATGATGAATACTTTAAAGCAGCTTTATGGACTTGAAGGTACGCTTTGGGAACAGTTCATGGTATTCTGGAAGAGATTGTTTACAGGGAATTTTGGCCCATCTTTGTCAAGATTCCCAACACCTGTTAATCAGGTTATAAGAAACTCGCTTCCATGGACTATAGGGCTTCTCTCAACAACGACGATATTGAGCTGGATAATCGCTGTACTCGCCGGTGGAATAGTTGGATATTACAGAAAACGCTGGATGGAAGCATTGGATATTCTGGTAATGATTATAAGGCCCGTACCGTACTACGTTATGGCATTGATACTTCTCATCCTGTTTGCCTATGTTTTTCCAATATTCCCTTTAAGTGGGGGAGTTGGAATAGCTCGTGGATTAACATTAAGTTGGCAAACTATTTTGAGTATAATAAAGCATGCGATTTTACCGGCACTCACTCTTTTAATCGTAGGTATATCATGGCAATTTCAGAGTATGAAATTGATAGTTCAAATTGTCAGGTCAGAAGACCATGTTTGGTATTCCCGAACGGCTGGTGTCGATGATAGAAAGCTGGTTTTCAATCATGTTATACGAAACGCAATGCTTCCTATGATAACGCAGCTGGGGTTGCAGTTTGGTTCCATATTCAGTGGTACTTTGATCACTGAGATGGTCTTTGCATATCCCGGTGTTGGTTGGATACTTTACGATGCTGTCATGAAAGCCGATTACAATCTCATCATGGGAATAATGTGTATTTCGGTTATAGCGGTAACCACATCTATTTTTCTTCTTGATTTGATATATCCGTTCTTCGATCCAAGGGTACGTTATAGATGAATTGTAATTCAAAGGGAGTGCGATATCTGTGGGAAAAATAAAAGCTGTCTTTTATGACTTGTTCAAAGATTATAGATTCACAGTGGCTTTTGTGGTGATCGTGCTGCTTTTATTCTTGGCTTTTCTTTCTGTTTTTTCACCTTATCATCCGCAGAGAATGTATCAGGTTACAAGAGGACTTCCGCCGTCTTTAGAACATCCTCTTGGTACGAACTGGCTTGGTCAGGATGTTTTCTGGCAGCTGACCTTTGCTATTAAAAACTCTCTGATAATTGCTGTTGTCGCAGCTTTTTTTTCAAGAATTATAGCGGTTATAGTTGGAATAGTTGCCGGATACAAAGGTGGAGTGGTTGACAGAGTGTTGACAACTGTTGGTGATACCACGATGGTTTTACCGTTTTTAATAATACTGATAATCATTTCGATGATATTGAAAGATTGGGCGAGGCATCTTTCCAATCTTGGGCTTCTTCTGGCGTTTTTTTCATGGGCATGGGATGCCAGGGTTATCAGGTCTCAGGTGTTGAGTTTGAGAGAAAGAGAATTCGTTCTTGTTGCAGTACTTTCAGGAATGTCAACGTTCAAGATAGTTAGAAAACAGTTGTTACCACACGTTTTGCCCATAGTTTTCACAACTTTTATAAACAATATGTCTTGGGCTATCGGTATGGAAATCACACTTGCGTATCTGGGATTGGGAATCGATCCAACTGTTCCAACAATTGGTACCATGTTACAAACCGCTATTTACAGGCAGGCTCTGTTCCTTGGTCTATGGTGGTGGCTGTTAACTCCAATAATCACCGCCATTCTTTTGTTTGTTGCACTGTACTGGTTATCCGTTAGTATAAGTGAGTACCTCGATCCAAGAGCGCGTTTTCAGAGAATCGGCTTGAAGCGATGAAATAGCAAAGAATAAAGCAGAGTTCTGAGTTTACTGGGGGTGTAGATTTTAATGGAAAAAGTTCTTGAAGTTCAAAATCTAACAAAAGTTTATTCAGTCGGAAGTCTGTTTTCGAGAACAAAAATAACGGCAGTTGAAAATGTATCTTTTTACATAAAGCCTTCTGAGATCTTAACTCTTGCTGGCGAAAGTGGTTGCGGAAAGACTACAACCGCTAAAATAATACTTGGTTTTGAGGAACCAACTTCTGGAGAGATATTTTTTGAAGGTGAGTTGGTTTCAAAAAAGCGGCTTAAAAAACGTGAGTTTATGAGAAAAGTTCAGGCTGTTTTTCAAAATCCATTCGAGAGTTTTAATCCGTTGATCACCGTTGATGATATCTTTTTTGAAACGGTTTATAACTATGGACTCACCAGAGATAGAGATGAAGCGATTAAGATAATAGATGACAAACTAAGGGTTGTGGGATTGTCTTTTGAAGATATAAATGGCCGTTATCCAAGTGAGCTGTCCGGTGGTCAATTGCAGAGAATTTCGATTGCACGTTCTTTACTCATAAATCCATCTGTTCTGGTAGCTGATGAACCCGTTTCGATGGTTGATGCTTCTTTGAGAATGTCTATTGTGAACCTTTTCGCGGAATTGAAAAACAAGGTTGGTTTAAGTGTTATATACATAACCCATGATCTTGCAACGGCTTATTATGTTAGCGACAGAATTGCGATAATGTTCAGAGGAAATATTATAGAGATGGGGCCTGTCGAAGAAGTTCTTACCAATCCCAGACATCCGTATACAAGGCTCTTGAGAGAATCAATTCCTGAAGCTGATCCTCAAAGAAAATGGAGTCAGGAGATAACCATCGCCGACATAGAGTATGAAGAGTATTTGAGGCAGGGCTGTAAATTTGCCGGAAGATGTCCGATGGCAAAAGAGATCTGTACCAGACAGGTTCCTGCTGAAATAATGGTTAATGACGTAATGGTTAAGTGTCATATGTATGACGATAGTAAAAATGAGGTTTGGAAATAATTCATTCTGATAGTATCAGGAGGTAAGGAAATGGACATCGTATTGAAGACGGAAAATCTAAAAACTTTTTATGTACTTGAATCCATGGGAGAAAAAAAGGTGGTTCAGGCTGTAAATGGTGTGGATTTAAATATACCGAGAAACGAAATTTTTGGTATTGCCGGTGAATCAGGGTGCGGTAAATCAACGCTTTTAAAAGCCCTTCTTGCCAGTTTGGAGCCACCGTTGCAACTAATCGATGGAAAACTTCTATATCTTGTTGACGGTGAATATCTCGATGTTTTTTCGCTTTCAGACGATAAGATTAAAGAGCTTCGCTGGTCATATATATCGTATATTCCTCAGGGATCAATGCATGTGCTCAACCCTGTAAAGAAAATCAAAGAAACTTTCTTTGAGTTTCTTGAAAGTCATACGAAAAGAAAAGATAGAAGTGAATACTTGAATCTTGCGAATGAACATCTGAAAGAACTCGGTCTTCCTTCAAGAGTCCTTGATGTGTATCCTCATCAACTTTCTGGAGGTATGCGACAAAGAACTGTTATAGCGCTCGCAACGCTTTTAAGACCGCGGGTGATTCTGGCCGACGAGCCAACCACAGCGCTGGATGTTGTTGCTCAGAGGGCTGTGATTCAACTTTTGAAGAGAATTCAGAAGGAGTTTCAGAATACGATAATAATGGTAACCCACGATATGGGAATTCACGCTCAGGTGACCACACGAATGGCGATAATGTACGCTGGAAAGATAGTTGAAGAAGGTCCAACTGATGAATTGTTCGCTAAGCCTATACATCCATATACGAAGCATTTAATACAGTCTTTACCGAAAATTGGCGATAAAGAACCAAGAGAAGGTATACCCGGAAGTCCACCCTCTCTCGTTTCACCGCCTCCGGGTTGTGCTTTTCATCCAAGATGTCCGTATGCTTTTGAAAGATGTAAAGTGGAATCACCAGAATTTGTTAAAATAAATCAAAATCACAGGGTTGCCTGTTTCCTGGCAGATTGATTCATCAGTATGTCGTTACAGTTGTGACGATGATGCTCCAGTCTGAAAAGCCCTGAGAGTTGTATGCACGTATTTTGTAGTAGTATCTTGTCGAGTTTTTCAGACCTGTATCAGTATAATATTTCTGGTTTGCTGATACGCGATTTATCAGTTCATATTTTCCGCTATTTCCTTCTTTTCTGTATATCTCAAATCCATTTTGACCGTTGTTGCCATAGGACCAGTAAAGTTTTATGTAATCACTTCCCCAATCGATTATCGAGAAATCTTCAATATCCGGCAAAACTATATTCGGTGGTACTATAGCCAGAACCTGAGCAGGTGAATAGGATTTTGAAACACCTCTTATTGCGTAAACCTTATAGGTGTATATTTCGTCCTGATCAACTGTATTATCCAGAAAGTATTTTTTATCAGTTGTTCCGAGTTTTACCGTCTCACCATCTTCATTTTCTCTATGGATTTCGTACATAGAAACGTACACTATATCGCAGTCCCAGGATATCTTAACACTTGTGGGTGATATCGAATCTACTTTAAGATTTCTCACTGTTTCAGGCAACGGAAGATCTATGGATACGCTTTTTGGTTCTGACCAATCGGAGTACTTATCACCACGTTTTGCTCTTATTTGATATTGGTAGGTTAAACCTTCCAGAAATTCCGAATCCTCGAATTCCATTTTTTGAACGTTAGCTATTATTTGATATGTTCCAAACTCGCCTTTCTTTCTGATTTCAAAACTTTCCTCTGTTCTGTTGGAATCACTCCATTTGATCTTTATCTTTCTCTCCATTTGATCCATTTCTACACTTGTTATCGTTGGTGTTCTCAACTGTGCTTCAAGTGTTGAAAGGTTAACGGGATTCGACCAAGGAGATTTGTTGAGCTTCTTGTAAGCTCTTATTCTGTAATAATATGTTGTATCGGGTTGAAGATCCTCGTCTTTAAAGATGGTGGAGTCTGTAGTCGCTATTTTTTCAAAAGGACCATCTTCAGTTTTTCTTTCTATTTCAAAACCATCGTAGCTTGAGGAGTATCCCCAGCTTATTTCTGCAGACGTTTCTGAAACTTCGACGACCTGAAGATTGAAAGGTGTTTGAAGTGCTTTCATTGGTACACAGGAACTGACCAGAAAAATTACAACTACGATTGAAGATAGAATTAAAATTGTTGAGGAAAATTTTTTCATATTCTACTCCTCCATATTCAATGTTTTTTCGTTCAGTATATTATTCTGAATTATTTCTATAAAATCCTTTTCAAGGCGTGTATAATTATAGGTGTCAGGTTTTAATGTCTGGAGGTGGATTTCTTGATAAAAAATTATATACTCGATACCAATGTTTTGATTCATGATCCGAATTCTATTTTCTCTTTTGAGGATAACAACGTTATCATTCCATTACCCGTTATAGAAGAAATAGACAAATTAAAGAAAAATTCAGGGGAAGTTGGTAAAAACGCCAGAGAAGTGGCAAGAATTTTGGATAATTTAAGAACAAAGGGCAAAATTTCAGAGGGAATCAAACTCGAAAATGGCGGAACTTTGAAAATCTTGCTTTTGGAAGATTCTGGGGAAAAAGTTCCCAGATTTCTTTCCGATACTTACAAAGACAACTGGATAATAGAATATTCACTGAAGATCATGAAAAACAGCAAAATACCGACCATACTGGTTTCGAAAGACATAAATCTCAGAATAAAAGCCGAGGTGCTTGGGATACCTGCACAAGATTATTTGAGAGATAAAGTTGACCCCACGGAAATTTTTTCAGGGTGTACTGAAATAAAAAACAAACCTCACCTTTCTGAAAGACTCAAAAATGGTGAAAGTATCCCAGTTTCAGAATTAGGACTTGAAAATCTCAGACCGAACGAGTTTGTGGATATAGACGGAGTTTATGGAAGATACATAAAAAGCCTTGAAAAAATTGTTCCGATAAAGTATTCGTTCAAGAGTCAATGGTGGGGAATAAGCCCTCGAAACAGGGAGCAATTGCTTGCGTTCGAACTTTTGATGGATGATTCTGTAAAACTGGTGACCTTAATCGGACCTGCGGGAACTGGAAAAACTCTGTTGAGTATAACCGCAGGCCTTGTAAAGGTTATAGATCAGAAGCTCTATAAAAAGCTTGTGGTAACTAAACCCATAGTTCCCGTTGGAAAGGAAATAGGTTTTTTGCCTGGTGATGTTGAAGAGAAAATGCTCCCGTGGGTACAGCCGATTTTCGATAATCTTGAGTTTCTGTTTGGAAGCAAGGATTTCTCACCAAGAGATTTTTTGAAGAAGGGCGTGGTTGAGGTTGTTGCACTGAGTTTGTTGAGAGGCAGGAGTATACCTGACCAGTTTATAATAATCGACGAAGCCCAGAATCTGACCCCGCATGAAGTTAAAACAATAATAACAAGGGTTGGAGAAAATTCAAAAATCATATTGACCGGTGACCCGTCGCAGATAGACAATCCGTATCTTGACAGTATGAGCAATGGACTCGTTTACGTTGCTAAAAGATTTTACAACGAACCCATATCTGGGCACCTCAGCCTTGTGAAGGGTGAAAGATCAGAGTTGGCGTCACGAGCTATTGAGTTACTGTGATGAGAAGCAATTACGAGGCTCTATATTCGTTCGATTCTTCTTTTAGAAATAGATATGGAAGAATAATAGGCGTGGATGAAGCGGGTAGGGGTCCTCTGGCTGGCCCGGTAGTATCAGCAGCCGTGTTCATAGAAGAACCAGAATTACTTTTAGGTGTTAACGATTCGAAACTTCTAACACCTGATTCAAGAGAAGAACTTTTTTATAAAATAAAGAAAGCGGCCAAAATTGGTGTGGGGATAGCAACACCTGAAGAAATAGATGTTCTAAATATTTTTAAGGCTACTCAGCTTTCGATGAACAGAGCTATAAGAAATCTTTTTGAGAAAGGAATAGAAGGGTTTGTAATTGTGGACGGAAAGAATTTGAAATTGCTGTTTAAAAATGAGAATATAGTTAAGGGTGATTCCAAAAGTCTTTCTATAGCAGCAGCTTCTGTGGTTGCAAAGTTTATAAGAGATAAAATAATGATAGGTTTTTCAAAGGTTTATTCGGAGTACCTTTTTGAAAAAAACAAGGGATATCCAACAAAAGAACACATTGAATCGCTTGAACAGTACGGGCCTACCCCTTTTCACAGATTCACCTACAGACCTGTGATTATAAATTTGAAAGAGGAGATACTGAACAGCTGGTATGAAAGTGGTATCATTGGTTTTGAAAGGTACACAGTAGGTTTGAAAAAAAGGTGGAAACTGCTGAAAGGTAGTGATGAGAAAGTATGAATTTGTTTGGAAGAAAAGAAAAAAACATAAGTGAGTCGATCAAGGATATTCTGAAAATTATTTCTGAAATACTTGATACCATGAGTGGACTTCTTGAGTTTATTTACAATGAAGATTGGGAAAAGACGAAGGAGTTGGTTTATTTTATAAGAAGTAAAGAGAGTGAAGCAGATAGCATCAGGAGAGAGACGGAATTTATGCTTTATTCTGGTGCATTCTTGCCGGGTTTGAGAGGAGATTTACTCGAATTGGTGGAATCAATAGATAACATAGCTGACAGAGCTGAAAGTATAGCCGATGCTTTGTTCTTGCAACGGATGAAGATACCAGAAAATCTTAGAAGAGACATTTTAAGACAGTTTTTAAAGTCAAAAGAAACTTTTGAGACTTTGAGAATTGCCTGCGAAGGTTTCTTTGAAGACATTGGATCAGTGAGAGAAAAGATAATAGAAGTTGAAAACAGAGAACACGAGGAAGACTCGATTGAAAGAGAATTGATAGAAAAACTCTTTTCTTCTGACTTACCACTGGCCAACAAACTACAGCTTAATCAACTGATAAAGGACATAGGAGATATTGCAGATTTATCTGAAGATGTTTCTGATATACTGGAAATAATCGTTATGAAAAGGAGGATGTGATTTGTCTGAGGAAGGAATCCTTTTTGAGGAACTTTTGAAGTTAATGGAAACTTTGAGATCTCCCAACGGTTGTGAATGGGACAGAGAACAGACGCATGAAAGTTTAAAACCTTACCTTATCGAAGAAGCTTACGAAGTTGTTCATTCCATAGATGAGAAAGATCTTGAAAGTTTAAAGGAAGAACTTGGTGATCTGCTCTTACAGGTTGTTTTCCATGCCCAGATTGCGAAAGAAAACGGAGAATTTGATATGAAGGATGTTATATCTACTTTAAATTCAAAACTTGTCAGAAGGCATCCACATGTTTTCGGTGATAGCAAAGGATATTCTTACGAACAATGGGAGAAAATAAAGGCACAGGAGAAAGGTGGAAATAACTTTTCGAAGATTGGAAATATCAATAAGGCTTTGCCCTCACTTTCTCTGGCTCGAAGGATTCAAGAAAACGCAGCAGCGGTTGGATTCGATTGGATTTCAACAGATGATGTGATGAAAAAAGTAAAAGAAGAACTTTCAGAGCTTGAGGATGCTATGAAAAATCATGATGAGAAGAAGATGAAGGAAGAATTCGGAGATCTTTTGTTTGCAATTGTGAACCTTTCACGCTTTTTAGGAATCGAACCAGAGGGAACATTGAGAGAAGCAACTGAAAAATTCATAAGAAGATTTGAGAAAATGGCAGAGCTTATCGAAAAAGATGGAAAAAAAATTGAAAATTCGTCAGTTCAGGAACTTGATACTTACTGGGAAGAATCAAAAAAATCTTTGAAAGAGGTGAGTGATAGTGAATAAGTTTTCAAAGTTTTCAGCAATTTTAGTTGTTCTTTTACTTGTTTTAACTGCTTTCTCTTTTTCACAGGAAGCAACTTCTACAACTTCTGAATCGACAGGACTGGCACTTGGAATCGCAGCCATTGTCAACGGTGAAAAGATAACGACTGATAAGCTGGATTTCGAGGCTCAGATACCTTACACGCTTGCACAATTAAAGAATATAAACGAGAGGATGTACAATGTTCTTGTTGGTACAAAAGAAGGTTACGATTTTCTTGTAAGGTACAGAAAAGCAATACTCGATGAATTGATAGATGGTATTCTGATAACTCAATACGCCCAGAGGGTTGGTATAAAGGTTTCTGATGAAGAGGTTGTAACTTTTGTAAACAATTACATAGATCAGGTACTCAAGCAATATAATATCTCTCAAAACGATTTGGAGCAGTATATAAAGGCCCAAGGATATTCGGATCTTGGAACTTACAAAAACAGACTTGCTGAAAAAAGGAGATTGATGCTTTATCTTCAGAGACTCATGGATTATGTGACAAAAGATGTGAAAGTTTCTGAAGAACAGATAAAACAATTCTATGAGGAAAACAAAGAAAAATTCGTTAGTCAGGGTTCAGCACATGTAGCGCACATATTGCTTGGAAATGAAGATGATGCCAAAAAGGTAATGGAGAGGTTGAACGAAGGAGAAAAATTTGAAGACCTTGCAAAAGAACTTTCTCTTGATGAATTTTCAAAAATAAAAGGCGGAGACCTTGGCTGGATAGAAAGTGGAAATACGGATTTGGACCCCAACGTGTCCAAAGCAATTTTTTCGAATGATGCAACCGGTATAATCGGTCCTGTACAATCGCAATACGGCTGGCATGTTATAAAGATTATTGAAAGAGGTGGCAAGGGAATAAAACCTCTTGAAGATGTCAGACAAAGTATAGAAAACTACCTCCTTGAGCAGGAAAAGAACAAAAAATGGCAGGAGTGGTTGAACAATGAGTACAAACAATTCAAAGAATCCTCAGAAATCAAAATTTTCATCTGACGATAATTCATTAGGTCTTATACAGGTATATACCGGAGATGGTAAAGGTAAAACTACAGCGGCCCTCGGACTTGCACTGAGGGCCTATCTTCATGGCTTTAAAGTGGCTTTCATTCAGTTTATGAAAGGTACAAATTATGGTGAGGACAGAATAAGTAAACTTCTCCCGGGGTTTCATCTTGAAAAATTTGGCAGAAAAGAGTTTGTGAATCCTGAATCTCCTGATCCTCGGGACATAGATGAGGCAAAAAAGGCTCTGTATCGTTGCAAAGAACTGGCTTTTTCGGGAGAATTCGATTTGCTGGTTATGGATGAAATAAATGTTGCAATGACCTTCAAGTTGATAAGCGTTGAAGAAGTGCTCGATTTTTTGAAATCGAAACCTTCGAATCTTGAGATAGTGCTTACCGGTAGATACGCTCCAAAAGAAATCATTGAGATTGCCGATTTGGTTTCCGAAATTAAGGAAATAAAACATCCTTATATTAAAGGAATACCTGCACGGAGGGGAATAGAATATTGAGAATAGTAGTCGTTGGTGCAGGTCTTGCAGGTAGCGAGGTGGTTTATCATCTCGCGAAAAAAGGTTTTGAGATTTATCTGTATGAAATGAGACCAAAAGTTCAGACCGAAGTCCATAAGACTGGATATTTTGCGGAGCTCGTTTGTAGCAATTCTTTAAAATCAGAAAGTCTTGAAAATGCTTCCGGTGTTCTAAAAGCTGAAATGAAACTGCTGGATTCTCTAATTCTCAAAGCGGCTAATAAGTACAAAGTGCCTGCTGGAAAAGCCCTTGCAGTTGATCGTGAAAAATTTTCAAAGGAAATAACGAATATTATAGAATCTTTCGATAACGTTCATATTATAAGAGAGGAAGTTAAAGAAATAAAACCATCCGAAGATGAAATATGGATTGTGTGTTCTGGACCACTCACTTCTGAAAAACTCTATTTGGCTCTGAAAGACCTTGCGGGGGATTTCCTTTATTTTTTTGATGCTGTTTCTCCGATAATAGCTGCCGATAGTATAGATATGGAAAAGGTATTTGTCGGTGATAGATATGGAATAGGGAAAGGAGATTATCTGAACTGCCCCCTAAATGAGGAACAATACGAAAAGTTATGGGAAGCCCTTGTGAATGCTGAAACCATAGAAGTCAAGGATTTCGAGAAGAAGAAACTTTTTGAAAGATGTATGCCCATAGAGGAGATAGCCAGATCTGGAAAAGATGCGATGAGATATGGACCTTTAAAACCGGTTGGATTGTTAGATCCACGCACTGGAAAAGAACCTTACGCAGTTGTCCAGCTCAGGAAAGACAATTTGGATGGTACCATGTACAACATAGTAGGTTTTCAAACGAGATTGAAGTGGTCTGAACAAAGGAAGGTTATAAGAAAAATACCCGGCCTTGAAAATGCAGAGATAGTGAGATACGGTGTTATGCACAAAAACATATATCTTGATACTCCGAAAATTCTCGATGAATTTTTGAGATTGAAAAAGAACAAAAACATTTTCTTTGCCGGACAGATAACGGGTGTTGAAGGCTATCTTGAGTCTGCAGCGACTGGAATATATGTGGCGATGAATGTATCAAGAATTTTAGAAGGGAAGGAACCTTTAAAATTTCCAGAGGATACTATCATCGGCGGATTGATAAGTTATATAACAGAAAAAGTGATCGGAAACTTGAGACCGATGTATGCAAATTTTGGCCTCTTCAGGATAAGTTCAACACAAAAAAGAAAATTAGATAGGAAAGAAATAGCGAATATTTCTTTAAAAACCCTTGAAAATTTTCTGAAAACGACCTGGGGGGATGTAATTGAATCCCAATGTAGAAGTAAAGACTGATTCGAATAATTTGAGAGCTTTTATCGTTTTTCATGGCGATGCACAGGGTCTTACCGCAGACGATTTGAGAAGAACTTTGAATAACTTTGGAATAAAATTTGGAATACTCGAAGACAGATTAGAAGAGATATTGAAAGGTCCTATTATGCCGGAAACCCCTTATCTCATCGCTGTGGGAGTTCCACCTAAAAATGGTACTGATGCAGTTCTCAACGTTCATTTCAGTGAAGTTCCTCAGACCCTTCAAGTTGAGGATAATGAAAAAATTGATTTTCACGAGTTTCAAACCATAAATGTTGTGAGAGCCGGTCAAATCATAGCTGAAAAGATACCGGCGACTCCCGGAAAAAAAGGGAAGGATGTTTTTGGAAACGATATTGAGCCAAAACCTGGTAGAGATATAAAACTTCTTGCAGGAGAAAATGTGGAAATCCTTGATGATACGAAAGTTGTTGCAACTGCCGATGGATTACCGGAGTACAAAGATGGGAAGTTTTCTGTAAAGAAATCTTTGAAGATAAGAGGAGATATAGATTATTCAACAGGAAACATAAACTTTCCTGGAGATATCTCGATAGATGGAAACGTTAGAGATGGATTCACAGTTAAAGCGGAGGGAAACATTCATATAAACGGAATAATAGAAGCGGCAACTGTCGTTGCAAAAGGTGATATAACGGCGATAGGAGTTAAAGGAAAAGGGAAAGCGTACATTTATTCAGAAAAAAACATAAATCTTAAATTTTCAGAAAACGCTGAAATAGAAGCATTAGGGAGCATAAATATAAGTAGTTCATCCGTTAATTCAACCTTGAAAGCGGCAGAAGATGTGAAGGTAATTGGAAAACCAGGTGAATTGATCGGTGGTGTAAGTATCGCTGGAAAA
>JARRBB010000022.1 GCA_029981435.1 Thermotogaceae bacterium
AAGAATCAATTATTTCACCTTCCTATTATATATTAACACTAAATATTATATCGTATTGTAAGTAAAAAAATGCAAATTCATCTCCATCTTACAGAAGATTCCATCTTACAGAAGATGGAGTCTTCTTTGCAAAAAATGATAAAATACTCCACGATGTTTGTAAAAAAGTATGCCCAAAATCCTAACTTCAGGTGTTCAAAGACAGATTCATCTACCCCAGAAAAGGGCATTAGAATTTTGAATCCAGTTGCTTCATACAAAAAGTGTAGAACCGCATAAATTCCTAAAAACACTAAAGCTTTCCACAGCATTCCATCACCCACCTTTAAAATCACCAATTTCATTCTATTTAATGATTATACTACCCTGATTAAAAACTCAAAAATATTTCCTTATCTTTTGAAGTCAATCGACAAAAAAAGAATTGAAAAGTAAAAAATTCTTGACAGTTCGAAAATCAAAGTGTTATAATCCAAAAAACAATTGGAGTTTTAGGGTGAAAAAATGAAAAAACTAAGGCTTTCGCTGAATTTGAAAAGAAACGCGAAAATCAATAGCGCTTGGTGGTGGCACAGGTCCCTCTTCTTTGAGGGATCCCGTGTTGCTGTATAAAAGGGATCGAAATCAAAGAAGAGGGCATCTCAAAAAGAGATGCCCTCTTTTTTTATACATTAAGGGGGATGGAAATGTACAATTTGAGGGTTACAGTTGAAAAAATCGAAGGTTTCTGTGATTTACCAATGAGAATAGGAGAATATTTCGAAGTTAAGGGAAGCGCCATTTACGTGCCTGAGGGGAACAAGATTTGCTTGTGGGCTCTTCAAAGTCTCCTCCCTTTCTTACCTGCAAAACAAAGAAGTACAGAAACTACGAACGATTGGCTTCCAAAAACCAAACGTCTTGTCTGTCCTGACCCAAACGGAAGGGTTATCTTCAGGGTGGATTTGGTGGATCCAAAAACGGGCATGATCGTATCAGATGAAAAGAAAAAATTCAGACTCGTTGTTAATGAAAAAGATTGCATCGAGTGCAGACTTTGCGAAAAAGCCTGTGCAGAACACAATGAAATTTCAAGAATAAAGGTTATGGAAGACGGTATAAACGTATGTCGCCAGTGTGGAACTGCGCCATGTATCGAGGTTTGTAAGTACGATGCACTTTATCGGAACGAATTCGGCGCAGTTGTCGTTGATGAAAGTAAATGTGTCCTATGTGAAGCGTGCATAAAGGTTTGTCCTTTCAACGCTATTCTACTTTTAAACAAAAAAATTCTCATATGTACTCTTTGCGGTGGAAAACCTGAATGTGTTGATGTTTGCCCAACTTCTGCCATCAAATTTGAGAATTTGACTCAGAAAATTTAGGGAGGGATTCAGATGATAAAAATAGCTATCAATTCTGATATATGCACAGGTTGTAGAGTTTGTGAGTTAACTTGCGCTTTCATTCACACAAGGAGTTTTACCCCTGAAAATTCAAGAATACATGTTGAAAAAGACGAGTTCAATGGAAAAGATATCCCTTACGTCTGTATACAGTGTGAGGAAAAGTACTGTATAGAAAATTGTCCAACAGGAGCCCTTGAAATTGATATTCAAACAGGCGCAATCAAAGTTGATGAAGAGTCGTGTATTGGTTGTGGAGTCTGTGTTAGAGTCTGTCCCTATAACGGTGCGAGAGTTCATAAAAAGAATAAAAAAGTACTGATCTGTGATTTATGTAACGGTGATCCCGAATGTGTAAAAAAATGCCCTGTAGGCGCTCTGAGTCTGGAACAAATTTGAAAGGAGGCCACTGAGATGGATTTTGGATATAGAAGAAAAAGGGCAAGAATAAATTTGAGCAATGGAAATGTAAAAATAGAAGATTTATCTGATGATTTCTTGATGAATTACATTGGCGGAAGAGGGTTCAACATGAGGGTACTCTATGACGAGATTGGACCTGAGGTAGACCCCCTAAGCAGTGAAAATAAATTGATAGTAGGAGTAGGTCCCTTGAATGGGACACTGTTCCCGGGTTCGGCACGAGTGAACTTTTCGGCCAAATCCCCCCAGACAGGCATATTGGGTGATTCGAATGCTGGCGGGTTTTTCGGGTCAGAGTTGAAATTCGCAGGATTCGATCAAATCATAATTGAAGGTAAATCACCCAGGCCTGTCTATATTTTTATAAACGACGGAAAAATTGAACTCAGATCCGCAGAACATTTAGCTGGAAAAGACGTCTTCGAAACAAACGAGATACTCATAAAAGAATTGAAAGATCAAAGGATACAGATAGCTGCTGTAGGACCGGCTGCGGAAAACGGCGTAAAATTTTCTGGAATATTCTGTAACCTAGTACGTGCAGCAGCGAGAACCGGTATGGGAACGGTACTCGCATCAAAAAATGTTAAAGCGATCGTAGTAAGAGGAACTTTGGACCTCGGCGCAAAGGAACCTGAGAAATTTCTACAAATGATAGACAGAATAAATCAACAGATCTTTTCACACAGCGAGTACATTCCAAGAAAAAGGATGGGAACAACAAGGCTTATATCAGTTTTAAATAGTCTTGGTTGTCTCGCTACCAAACACTATCAAACCGGAAGATTTGAGTATGCAAATTTAGTGAGCGGAGAATACCTCGAAAAAAATTACAAAAAGAAATCAAAATCGTGTTTTTCGTGTACGATACCATGTAGCAGATTTTTTGAAATAAATTCCGACAAATACCAGTTGAAAAGCGAAGGACCAGAATTCGAGGGACTCGCAGGTTTTTCTTCAAAACTTGGAATAAATAACATCGAAGACACTTTGAAGTGTGTTGACATGTGTAACAGATACGGATTGGATGTTATAACAACTTCTGAATGTATAGCTTTTTCTATGGAGCTTTACGAAAGAGGGATAGTGAATAAAAAGGAGGTTGATAATCTCGAGTTGATATGGGGAAACGTTGAGGCGGTTCAGACTTTAATAAGAAAAATAGCTTACAGGGAAGGGTTTGGTGATGTCCTGGCAGATGGTGCACTGGCAGCCGCACGAAAAATCGGTAGAGGCAGTGAAAAATATGTGATGCATGTGAAGGGACTTGAGATATTCAAAGCTGATCCTAGGGGAATAAAAGGATATGCCCTTGGGAATGCTGTTTCAACAAGAGGAGGTGATCACTTACGTTCAGAACCATCTTTTGAGTTTACTGGAAATAAAAAAGAGGCAATAAGAAGGTTTGGCGTTCCAGAAGCTGCTTTTAGACTAGAATACAAAGGTAAAGGAAAAGTAGTCAAATTTTACGAGGAACGATGCGTTCTGGCGGATTCGTTGAATGCTTGCAAAAACACTATAACAAATATGGAGATACTCAGCTATTCTGAAGCGGCGGAGCTTTTGAATTATCTCACAGGTCTTCAATTTACCGAATCAGGTATTCAGAAAGCGTGTGAGAGGATTTACAACATTGAGAGAAGTTATATAGTCAGAGAAGGTATTAGAAGAAAAGACGACACCTTACCAGAGAGATTTTTGAAAGAACCTTTACCTGAAGGATCTGGCCCTTCAACAGGAAGTGTCGTTGAACTTGAACCAATGCTCGACGAATATTACAGTGAAAGAAACTGGGATCCAGAAACTGGGATACCTTTTGAAGAAAAACTTTTAGAACTTGGTTTATCTGATATTGTCAATGATTTGAAAATAAGGGGAATAGAAATTAAAAAATCTCAAGGGGTGATATGATGAGTAGAAAGAATATTTTGCTGGTTGTTTTAATCTTGATTTTGTTTGTATCTTTACTCAGTGCCCAAATAAAACTCGCTGCCATTTTGCCAATTACAGGTGCAAGTTCCGCCTTTGGTCAACAAGGTAAACAGGGATTATTGCTTGCAATGGAAATGTATCCTACGGTTCTTGGGAAGAAAGTAGAAATTGTTTTCATCGATACCAAGAGTGAAAAAGTTGAAGCAGCAAATGCCTTCACAAGGGCCATTGATTACGAAAAAGTAGTTGCGATAATTGGAGAAATATCTTCCTCAAACACACTTGCTGGTTCAGCTATTGCTGAAAAAAAGAAAGTACCAACGATTACGCCTACGGCAACCAATCCTCTTGTTACACAGGGCAAAAGATATGTTTTTAGAGTCTGTTTCATTGACCCGTTCCAGGGATTCATAGCCGCTAAATTTGCTCATGAAGATTTAAAAGCGAAAAAAGTTGCCATTTTTACAGACATTGAGCAGGATTTTTGTGTCGGACTCGCCAGCTTTTTCAAGAAAAACTTCACATCTTTTGGCGGTGAAATCTTTGAGGAATATTACAGAACGGGAGATCAGGATTTTTCGGCTCAATTAACGGATGCTCTTTCCAAAAATCCTGATTTGCTTTATGTGCCTGGGTATTACACAGAAGTTGCCCTCATAGCAAGGCAGGCAAGGCAATTTGGATACTATGGTCCTATCCTTTCAGCCGATGGCTGTGAAGCGCAACAGTTGATAAATATAGGTGGAGATGCCGTGGAGAATCTTTATTATACAACCCATTATCATCCAGATGCAGCCCAAACAGATATAGCAGAAGTTTTCGTTCAGAGATTTGAAGAAAAATTCAATGAGAGACCTTCTGCACTTTCGGCGTTGATCTTCGATGCTTACCTTATGATTTTGAAAGCCATAGAAACTGCGAACAGTACAGATCCTGAAGATATAGCAAACGCATTGAGAAATATTAAGAACTTCAAAGGTGTTACAGGGATTATAAACATGGGAGAAGATGGAAATCCTGTAAAAACTGGAATAATAAACATGGTCAAAGATGGAAAATTTACATTCGTGAAAGCTATAAATCCATAAAAAAAATTCCCAGAGAAGTGTTCTCTGGGAGAGGAAAAATTACAAATTTGACTGCCAGAGATATTATACAACAAAAAACCCGGGGAAATTCCCCGGGTTTAACTTCTGGTCAGGGTGGAGGGACTTGAACCCTCGACCACCAGATCCCGATTCTGGCGTTCTCCCATCTGAACTACACCCTGACCTTATCGATTATTGATTATATTACATTAAACCTTTTTCTTCAAGGAATTTCTTTATTACGTCTTCCAGATCAGGTTTTCCAATCTCCTGGAGTTCGTATGTAACTCTGACAGCAGGCTTGTTGAGCTTTATAACTCTTCTGAGATCAATTGGTGTTCCAATTATAACCAGTTCAGCGTCAGAATTGTTTATAGTTTCTTCAAGTTCTTGCATCTGTTTCCTTCCATATCCCATTGCCGGTAAAATCATATCAAGGTGTGAGTACTTCTTGTAAGTTTCAACGATAGAACCAACAGCGAATGGCCTTGGATCAATTATCTCTCTTGCTCCAAATCTCACTGCTGCAAAATAACCAGCACCATATCTCATCTCGCCATGTGTAAGAGTTGGACCATCCTCGACTACTATGACCTTTTTACCATTTATAATTTCGTAGTTTTCAACAAATATAGGTGATGCTGCATCAATTATAAGCGCATCTGGATTGAGTTCTCTTATATTTCTTCTCACCAGTTCGATATCCTCAGGTTTCGCAGTTTCTTCCTTGTTTATCACTATCACGTCTGCACTCAGGGCATTCACAAGACCTGGATAGTACGTTTTTTCATGACCAGGTCTATGTGGATCAACAACAGTTATCGAGAGATCTGCTTTATAGAAAGAGAAATCGTTGTTTCCACCATCCCAGAGGATAACATCAGGATCTTCCTTTTCTGCCTCTCTCAATATTGCTTCATAGTCAACACCAGCATAGATTACAGAACCTCTGTCAATATGGGGTTCGTATTCTTCTCTCTCTTCGATTGTACATTCGTATTTGTCAAGGTCGGAGTAATCTGCAAACCTTTGAACTTTCTGTTTTACAAGATCACCGTACGGCATCGGATGCCTTATGGAAACGACCTTCTTACCCAATTTTCTCAATATATCAAGTACTCTTCGTGTCGTTTGACTTTTACCACAGCCAGTTCTTATAGCTGTTATAGAAATCACCGGTTTGGTTGATTTCACCTGGGTGTTTTTTGGACCCATAAGCTTGAAGTCTGCACCACATGAAAGAACAAGAGATGCTTTTTCCATAACGTACTGATGAGGTAAATCACTGTAAGCAAGTACCACTTCGTCCACATCGTATTCTTTTATGATTTGTGGAAGTTCCGCTTCAGATCTTATCGGTATTCCATTTGGATACAGTGAACCAGCAAGCTGTGCTGGATATATTCTACCCTCTATATCGGGAATTTGAGTAGCCGTGAAACAAACAACCTCATAATCAGGATTGTCTCTGAAATACGTGTTGAAGTTATGAAAATCTCTACCTGCTGCTCCCATTATTACAACTTTCTTTTTACGTTCCATTTTATCAACCCTCCTTATGTCATTTCTTTTCTTCTTCTAATTCACGCTGTCTTTCTGCGATTATCTTCTCCTGTATCTGACTTGGGACAGGCTCGTATCTCACAAATTTCATTGTGAAGTAACCTTTACCACTTGTGATTGAACTGAGTTTCGATGAAAAGTCGAGCATCTCTGCCAGAGGTACCTCTGCCTTGACTTTCTGGAACCCTTTGCTGGCAGGTTCCATTCCAAGAGGTCTTCCTCTTCTCGCACTTATTTCACCCATTATATCTCCAGCGTTTTCATCTGGCACGAATACCTCGACTTCCATTATAGGTTCGAGTATAACAGGATCTGCTTCTTGCATTCCTTTTCTAAACGCCTGAATTGCAGCTATCTGGAATGAAATATCCGAGGAGTCAACTTCGTGATAGGAACCATCGAACAGGGTAACTCTGACATCAACGACAGGATATCCAGCAAGACTTCCTCTTTTCATAGCTTCCCTTATACCTTTTTCAACTGATGGAATGTAGTTTCTCGGTATAACGCCACCAACTATTTTATCGACAAACTCAAAACCTGCTCCTCTTGGCAACGGTTCCAATTCTATTTTGACGTGTCCGTACTGACCATGTCCGCCGGTCTGTTTTTTATGTTTGTGCTCTGCAACGGCTTTTCTTTTTATTGTTTCCCTGTAAGCTATCTTAGGTTTTCCAACCTCAACATCGATTCCAAAAATCCTCTTAAGTCTTTCGACGATAACATCAAGATGCATACCACCGATTCCAGAAATGACTGTTTCACCTGTTTCAGGATCAAATTCCCATCTGAATGTCGGATCAGATTCGGCTATTCTTGAAAGCCCATTGCTTATTTTATCGATATCCGACTTGGACTTTGGATGCACAGATTTTGATATCATTGGTTCAGGGAATTCGAAGATATTTATTACCACTTTCCTATCTTTATGGCAGACCGTATCGCCAACAGAACTCTCTTTTAATTTTGCAAGAGCGATAATATCTCCAGGTATCGCCTTTTCTATTTCGTTTTGCTTTTTACCAACAACGGTGTATATGTGTGAGACCTTTTCTGTGGTATTGGTTCTGACGTTGACAAAGCTATCGCCGGACGTTAATGTACCTGACAAAACCTTTATGTAGGAAATTTTACCAACAAATGGATCAACGACTGCCTTGAATATCAATCCAACGAAAGGTTCATCTTCAATCGGCTTCAATTCTATTTCAACGTCTCCTTCAACCAGTTTTGCTTTCAGCGGTTCAGCATCGACTATTGATGCTCCAAGCTTGGAAAGGTATTCAAGAAAAATATCCACACCGATATTTTTGATGGCTGAGCCACAGAAAACAGGCACAAAATCTCTGCTTGAATAAGCTTTTTTTAGAGCATTTAAAAGTGTTTCTCCATCTATTTCTTCACCTTCAAGATATTTTTCCATGAGTTCTTCGTCTGTTTCAACAATATCCTCAATCAATGAAGTTCTCAGTTCTTCGGCCTTCGATTTTATATCAGCCGGTATCTCAATTTCTTCTTTTTTTCCAGAACCATCAGGAGAATATTTATATGCCTTCAAATTTATCAGATCCACAACTCCACTGAAACTTTCACCAGCACCAATTGGAATCGTTAAGGGTGTTACTTTTTTTTCAAAGACTTCTTTTATAGACTGGACAGATGCATCGAAGTCTGCTCTTTCTTTGTCCATCTGATTTATGAAAAACATCGCGGCTCTTTTGTACTGTTCGGCTATTCGCCAGGTTCTTTCAGTCTGAACTTCAACACCAGCAACAGCATTTATAACAGAAACAACATTTTCACAAACACCAACGGAGGTTATAACATCACTTATAAAATCTCCAAAACCAGGGTTATCAATTAAAGTAAGTCGAGTTCCAGAGTAATCAAATGTAGCAAGCGCAGAAGTTAAACTTGCCTTTCTCTCAACCTCAAATTCATCGAAATCCATGGTTGCGTTTCCCTGATCTACACTACCCATTTTTTCGATGACCTTAGCATTGTAAAGTATCGCCTCAGCTAACATGGTTTTTCCAGAACCATTGTGACCAACGATCGCAAAATTCTTTCTGCTGGCAACGCCTCCAACTTCGCCCATAGAAGTATTCACCTCCAAGAAATTTATTTATTCTTTCTTTTTTATTACGACTCCAACCGAAATAGAAGGACCATTTTTCCTAACTGGTTCATTGACTATCCTGTCCTCGATAACCATTACAGATGAACTACCGCCGTCAAGACACATAGCGTCTATATAACCCTTGGTCATAAGAAAATCTGCAAGTTCCTCAAAGGTCAACCCCGAGCTATCATCCTGATAACCATCTATAACGATAAATATAAGTTTAGATGGTGGTTTGATTGCAACTATAGTTCTTGGGGCCCTTTTTATTATTATTCCAGCATTATATCTGCTTTTTTCTTCTTCGATATAGCTTATCACTTTACCATTTTCCAGAATCCTTGGTCCGCCTTCAACGGCGTTTTTTACTGTGAATGGAAAAGAACCCATGTTGAGATAAATTCGAGCCTCGTCTCCAATTTTAACATCTTTTATATATTCAGAGAAGTTACTGGATAAATTGATTACAAATCCATCTTTTGGAGCAGTTTCAACATATTTTATACCCACTATTTTATTATTTTCAACAACGATGTATGTTCTACCATTTAGGAGAGGAATCTTGTTTGCATATTCCGGTGTATAAATAACTACGTTTGATTTTGAAGGGTTGTTTATGGCGTTGACAAGGAAAAATTTGTCTTTTATTTTTACGTTCACTTCACTCGAGGTATTAACAATGTAATAGTCTCCTGAAAAAGTCTCCACAAGTACCGGACGCCCTTGATAAGGTACAGAAAGAACCTTACCATTTCTCACAACAAGACCTATTGGAAATCCTTGAACAGGATCAAAATAATTCCCGTTAACACCCGCTATCCCGGCCTCTTTTTGAATCATTTCATTCACTTTTGAAAGTTTTCCAAGCCCTTGATTAGAAAAAGATGGCACGAACTCGTAATCGCTGTTTTTGTCTATTTCAAGATAATTGACTTTCAAATCGAACTTTCCAAGTTTTTCTTTCTTTCTGTACCAGACAACACCTGGCGCAAGTTCTTTGTAGTCTTCATAATCAGAAGGAAAAAGCCTGAAACTAAACACAACAGTATTTCCAGCAACAATGTGATTGAAATTCACGGGTTTATCAAAATCTATTTCCAACACTGCACTTACTCCATCGGTGTTTATCTTTAAATCAGAAGGCACTTTTAAGTCTTCTCCGAACTCAACCGAAAAAAAACGAACTTCAAAAGAACTCGCTTTTCTCTCAGCGTGGAATAGATTTTGAATATCTCCGCTATAATTAAAGGTTATTGTTAGGCTTTTTCCAGACTTATAATCAATTTTCGATATTTTCGGAAGATCACCCTTGAGAAGATAATAATTCCAACCCTTTTCAAAACTGTAACCCAAAAATTCTCCAACTACTTCTGTATCGAGGAAAATCTTACCATTTTTCGGAAAAATGCCATCCTCGAGTTTGTTGATGAAATTGATCGTAATTAAGCCTTCATTCACATCAAATGAAAGAACGTCCTTATTTGCGACTATATATCCTTTACCACTTGATTTCGAATAAATAACCTGAGCGCCTATTTGCTTAAAGACACTAAGTTCAGCGAAAGTCTTGCCACCAAAGGTGAAAAACAGAGGTTCGCGGAACCTGAGGGTGAGTCCGTTGTTTATGATTATCAGTTCCTGTGAAAAAATAAGAACAGAAAAAAATGCGAAAATTACAAACAATATCGATAACTTCTTCATCGTTTCCCTCCCAGGTTCTCTATTCAGTAAATCAATTCACCAATTAAAGCAGGGGCAGATGTTTTACTGGTTGAAAAACCATAAGCCTCTTCAACAAATTTGACAGCACTGTCAAGATCACTCTTTTCAGAAAAATAGATTCTAACAAAAGGTTCTCCGTCTTTCACTTCATCTCCTATCTTTTTTAGTAATTCAATTCCCACACCGTGATCGATTTTATCCTCTTTTGTTTTTCTTCCAGCACCCAATATCATTGTTGCCAGACCAATTTTTTCTGCATCGATTTTTTCTACATAACCAGAGATCTTACTCTTCAATTCAACAGTATCACCGGAAACAGGTAGAATCTTTTCAGGAGCTTCTAGAACTCTTGAATCTCCCTTTTGTGCCTTTATAAGATCGCCAAATTTTTTCAAAGCTTCTCCGGAATATATTTTTTCCCTGACAAGTTCCTTACATTTTTCTATGTCACCAAATCCAGCAAAACTCAGTGCATAAGCACTCAGATGTACGCAGAGTTCCGTGAAATCTTCTGGACCTTTTCCTTTCAAAGTCTCAATGGCTTCGATCACTTCCAGAGAATTTCCAATCTTTCTTCCAAGAGGTTGTTCCATCGATGTCAAAACAGCTACAACCCTTCTTCCAAAGTTTTTACCAATATCCACCATTGATTGTGCAAGTATCTTTGCATCTTCATAATCTTTCATGAAAGCACCGCTTCCAAATTTTACATCGAGTAAAAGTAAATCAGATGAAATAGCCAATTTCTTACTCATTATGCTCGAGGATATCAACGATATTTCATCCACAGTTGCCGTAACATCCCTCAGCGAATATATCTTTTTATCAGCAGGAGCAAGGTTTGCCGTTTGTCCAACGATAGCTATGCCGTATTTTTTCACGTTGGCTATGAATTCGTTCATATCGAGTGTGGTTCTGAATCCTGGAATCGATTCTAATTTATCTACGGTCCCACCAGTATGGCCAAGGGCCCTACCAGACATTTTAGCAATCGGAAGCCCAAAAGAAGCTATCACCGGTGCAAAAACAAGAGTTGTCTTGTCACCAACACCACCAGTTGAATGTTTGTCTATTTTTATACCATCTATCATCGACAAATCAACCTTGTCTCCAGACTCAAGCATTGCCTTTGTTAGATAAAATCTTTCCTCATCGTCAAGGTGCACAAAAAAAATAGCCATAAGAAACGCAGCCATTTGGTAATCGGGTATATCTCCCTTTACAAAGCCCTCAACCATGAACTTTATCTCTGCTTCTGTTAACTTTCCACCATTTCTTTTTTTGAGAAGCACATCATAAGCCCTCATCATTATTTTCCTCCAGTTCATGAACTAACCTTTTAGGAAATATCAACCTGAAAGTTGTTCCTTCGCCTAATTCACTTTCAAGCTCTATCTTTCCATCATGTTTGTCCATGATCAATTTAACTATAGAAAGCCCTAAACCAGTCCCACCTAACTTTCGAGATCTCGCTTTATCAACTCTGTAAAACCTCTGAAAAAGCTTTGGCCTTGCTTCTTCAGGAATTCCAGGGCCTGTGTCAGCGACCTCAATAACAGCTTCGTCATTTCTATTGTAAACTTTTATGAACACTTTCTTAGTACCTTCATCGTTTTGCGAGGTATACTTCACAGCATTGTCCACTATGTTCAATATTGCCTGTGTAAGCCTATCATAGTCGCCTATTATCCTGGTTTCCTCAAGGTCAGTATAGATTTTCACACCAAGTGTTTGCGCAAGAGGATCGACTATTTCATAAACTCTTTTAGCGATATCTGAAAGATCAATTTCATCAAATTCAAAACTCATCTGACCTTCTTCGAGTTTTTCTAAATCAAGTAAATCGTTTATCAAACGCGTTAATCTTCCCGATTCTTCTTCTATGATCTTCAAGGCATTCATGGCAATTTCTCTATTCTGAAGTCCATCTTCTAAAAGGGTTTCAGCCCATCCATGAATGGAAGTCAATGGGGTTCTCAATTCATGTGAAACGTTGGTTATGAACTCTCTACGAGCTTCATCGAGCTTTCTTTCTTTCGTTATGTCAGTCATGACAATTAGGAAAATCTTCGATTTATTTCTAAGTATTGGAGAAACAATTATGTTGTAATACTTTTTGCTTGGATAATAAAAAACTATCTCTGATTCTATAGGCTTTTCTTCTTCCATTGCTCTTTCTATAGTTGACAAGAGTTCGTAACTATCAAGGATTTCAAAGATTTTCTTTCCTAACACATCATTTTTTTGCTTATTCAAAAATTCAAGAGCAGAATTGTTAACGTAGGTTATCGCTTTATCGGAATCAATAGTGAGTATCGCCTGTGGAATTTCATCCAAAACAGCATCGATTTTTCTACGAGACTCGATAGCCTCTTCTGCCTCTTTTTCAAGTGTTTCTATTTTCTCCTTGATACCTTCCAACAACAAAATGGGGCGCGTATTCTCAGCGTGCCCCAGTAACTTCGCAATTTCTTTCATAAACCATTCATTGTTCTTCAAACGAAAATACACCCTAAGGTAAAGAACAAACAATACAAGTGCAACAACTATTAATACCAATAAAAAACACAACATCTATTCTATCAATCTTCCTTTCCGGGGTCTTTGAATTTATATCCTTTTCCTCTAACAGTGATGATATATTTTGGATTCGAAGGATCTTCTTCTATTTTGGTCCTAAGACGTCTTATATGTACGTCGACTGTTCTTGTGTCTCCATAATAATCATAACCCCACAGTGTATCAAGAAGCACATCTCTACTGTAAACTTTTCCTTCATTTTCTGCCAAAAATCTGAGTAATTCAAATTCAAGAGGTGTAAGGTTCACAAGTGACCCTCTAACTTTTACCTCATACTTTTCAAGATCAATTTCCAGGTCCTTTGCAACGATTTTCTTGGGTTTTTCCTCAACCTTTGCGACACTTCTCTGTGTTCTTCTGAATACTGCTTTTATCCTTGCTAGAAACTCTCTAACACTGAAAGGCTTTGTTATGTAATCATCAGCACCAAGTTCAAGTCCCAGAACTCTATCGAATTCATCTCTTTTCGCTGTCAGAAATATTATAGGCTTATCCTTGTATTTTTCATGAGATTTCAGATTTCTCGCGAGTTCAAATCCATCCATATTCGGAAGCATGACATCGATAACAAACAGGTCAATGTCAGACTCCTTGTCTGCTATTTCCAGAGCTTCTTCAGCATTGTATGCTTTCAGTACATCATAACCTTCCTTCTTCAAATTGTAAACCAGTAACTCCACAATAGAAGGTTCATCATCGATCACTAAAATCTTCTTTTTGGGCACTTTTTCCACCCTCCTCTTTAGATTTATTAAAAATAATGCATAAATTTTTAAATACGAAATCTATAAGGTTATTTTACCACAAAATGAATAAAAAAGAAATAGAAACTCATTACAAATTTTTTATAAAATTCAAAGCTTCGCTCTTTCCTCTTTCTTCCAAGACCTTCAACAGCAACAAAATATTTTGAGAATCAAGATGATCAAGTTTGTACTGTATGAAACTCTCTCTGAAACTTCCAATGTTAACTTTAACATTTTTCAACCTGACTTTCAATACCTTTTGTTTTTCATTTAGTATTTTTATATTTTGAAATGACAGGTTTTCAAAAGATGTCCGGGGTTTTGGCACAAACGGACTGACACTTACTACAACTTCATTGAAACCCATATTAGAGACTTTTTCTATCATTTTTGCACTTTCTATCAAGTCTTCTTCGGTTTCATCAGGAAGTCCAAACATCATGTACAGTTTTATTTTTTTGAATCCTAAATTCTTCGCAAGCGATATTTTATCATATATCAGCTCGTTGCTTATTTTCTTGTTCAAAAATGTTCTCAGTTTCTCAGAACCAGTTTCTGGTGCTATAGTTAGCATATTTTGCCCGCTTCTCAACAATCCCCTAAGCAATTTTTCGTTTATCGTATCCGCCCGAAGAGAAGAAACTGAGAATCTTATATTCCTGTATTCCAGGTAATCGAGTATCTCCTCAAATTTTGGATGATCATTTACCGCAGGAGCGATCAATCCGACTTTGAAATCTCGTGTGTCCTTCAAAAGCGCTAAAGCTCTTTCCAGTTTCTCTTTAACGGCACTTACCTTTACAGGTCTAAAGTATCCGTAGAGGTTTCCAATAGTACAAAACTTGCATTTTCTAAAGCAGCCTCTTCCAATCTCTATCAAAAAACTGTCTTTAAATTCTCCATACTTTGTCAGAAAAATCGAGCCTGCTGGATCATTTATAACTTCTCTGTAAATTGCCTCTCCAACTGCTTTCTTGTTGAGCGATGGAACAGTCACAGTACTTATGTCTCTCAAAACTTCAAAAACAACTTTTTTACCGTCGGTCAGATGTTTCGATATTTCGTTGAGAACATTTTTTAACTCTACCTCGGCCTCGCCATGATATATCAAATCGGCAATGTGATAAAAGAGTTCCGGATTTATTGTTACCAAAGGGCCACCTATCAGTACAAAAGGATGAATTTCTTTCCTTTCATCAGCTAAGACAGGAACCTTCAATTTTTTCAAAATATCCACAAGATTAAAGAAATCCAGTTCGTAAGATATTGAAAACATCCAGATCTTGAACTCGTCAAGAGGTCTGAGAGAGTCTAAAGAATAAAATCTGTTGAATTTCTCATCGTAAAAGAATCTCTCACACGAAATTCCGGAAACACTGTTTGCAATTTCAAAAACCCTTTGAAACCCCAGATTACCTGATAATATTCTGTAGGAATTAGGATATATCAAAGCAACTTTTAAATGTCCTTCTTTAGAAAAAGATTTGAGTTTTTCTTCAGAATCAGAATACTTTTTTACAAGCTCGTATTCCTTCCAATCAACTGTTCTGCGAGGCTTTCTCATTTATTTTCCTAAGTAAGTAAGTTTTTGATATGACTGCCCTTTTAAACTCACCTTCTGCTATCTTTGTTTTCTCATCGAATACCTCAAATTCAAAGACCACGAGATTCATTTTCACTTCCCTGACCTTCAACTTTACGTTTATCGTCATACCTATTGGGGTAACAGATATATGCTTTAAATGTGTTTCTACAACTACAGAGGTGTAATATGATTCGATATGATCCTTTAAAAATTCGAACCCGCATTTGTGAACCACTTCTACAAGTGAATGAGTGGAGAGAACATTCAAACTTCTGCTCTCTTCGTCTTCAATCCACGCCATATTTTCAGTGGTTCTGACATTGAAAGATGCTACCTGATTGGCAAGATGATCATATTCATTAAAACTCATACATCATCATCCTTTTTCTTGAAATCCATTTTTGTTTTTAAGGCCTCCATTTCCGTTTTTCCCGATGTGTTGTCATTAGCTTCTTCTTCAACGTTCTCATCACTTATGTCGAGTTCCTTTCTCAAAAATTTCTTCAATTCCTCACCTTCTATAACTTCTTTTTCGAGCAATAAGTTAGCTATTTCATCCAGCTGTTCTCTGAGTTCACGTAGAATTGTCTTGGCACGTTCATAACAATCGAGAACGATCTTTTTAACTTCTTTATCTATTTCAGCTGCAACTTCTTCACTATAATTTTTCATTCGTGTGATCTCCCGGCCAAGAAAAACTTCCTGTTCTTCTCTACCCCAGGCTAACGGTCCTATGTTTTCACTCATACCGAACTTACAGACCATCATCCTTGCGATTTCTGTGGCGCGCTCTATATCGTTTTCGGCACCGCTGGTTATTTCTCCAAAAACTATTTCTTCTGCCGCCCTTCCACCGAGCAGTCCCGTTATTCTGTCGTATAGCTCACTTTTTGTCATCAAATATTTATCTTCAAGCGGAAGCTGTAGTGTGTAACCGAGCGCCCTGTAACCACGCGGAACAATCGATATTTTATGTACTGGATCCGCATTGGGCAAAAGTGTTGAAACTATGGCATGACCAACTTCATGATAAGCAATGACTTTTCTTTCTTTTTGACTCACCACTCTTGATTTTCTTTCTGGTCCAGCGATGACACGGTCTATAGCTTCTTCAAGTTCTTTCATACTTATCCTGTTTTTCTTTCTTCTTGCAGCTAACAAAGCCGCTTCATTGATAAGATTTTCAAGATCTGCACCAACGAATCCAGGCGTTCTACGTGCCAGAACTTTCACATCAACGTCTTCATCTATTAATTTTCCTCTCAAATGTACTTTGAGTATCTCTTCTCTTCCTTTCAAATCAGGTGGATCCACTACTATCTTTTTATCAAATCGTCCTGGTCTGAGTAAAGCTCTATCAAGTATATCCGGTCTGTTCGTTGCGGCCATTACTATTATTCCTTCTTTGACGTCGAATCCATCCATTTCCACCAAAAGTTGGTTCAGTGTTTGCTCTCTTTCATCATGTCCACCACCAAGTCCAGCACCTCTTTGACGACCAACAGCATCGATTTCATCTATGAAGATTATAGCTGGTGCATTTTGTTTAGCTTGATTGAACAGATCCCTCACTCTCGCAGCTCCAACACCAACGAATAGTTCAACAAAGTCTGAACCACTCATATGGAAAAACGGCACACCAGCTTCACCTGCAACTGCTCTCGCAAGAAGAGTTTTACCAGTTCCAGGAGGTCCAACCAGCAAAATTCCCTTCGGCATTCTAGCACCGAGTTTATTGAAAGAAGAAGGATTCTTCAGAAAATCCACAACTTCTTTCAGTTCTTCAATCGCTTCATCTACCCCAGCGACATCTTTAAAGGTTATTCGCTTTTCGTTCGGTCGCACAACCCTTGCAGGGCTTTTCGTAAAGGTAAAAGCCTGAGAGTTCCTACCAGACAAAGCCCTCATCGTAAACATCCAAAGAAATATGAGGAATACTATCGGAATTATAGTTCCAATAACATTTATCCACCAGCTGGAGGACACACTCTTTTTTGCCTCTACTCTTATACCCTTATCTGCTATTTGCTTTACAAGGCTTGAATCACTTATCAACCAGGGAGCGTAAAGTTCATAAATCACACCTGTTTTTGTTATAACCTTCACACTACCACTGTCTTCTACGTTTATTTCCATTATAGGTGTTGGATCCTGCTGAACCATATTCCAAAACTGTGAAAACGTCAACTGTTGAACAGGTTGTGATGTCTGATAAAGACCCCTGATCACAAAAAACAAAAATACGATGATTATAAAGTAGAGAAATATTATCATCAGATTTGGACGGCGCGGTCCACCTGAAAATCCGGGGGTTCTTCTATTATCATTATTTCCTTCTCCATTATAAAAAGAGATTCTATCCTTTAAATTCATAATTGTTAAATATACCTCCTCTCACAATTTTCAGTATCAAAAAACGTCTCGTATTTTCCGTTATTTTAAAATCTTCGCTTATTCTGAAACCCGATATCCACATTATTTTACCACTTGAATCCTGAAGAATTAAGACTCCGTTTCTCAACCATTTTGGAATCTTCATCTCGTTCAAAATATCTTTAACTTTTCTATGACCACGAAAACCGGAAGGTTTTATTCTATCACCGGCCTTTCTACTACGCGCAAAAATAGGCCATTCAATCTTATCATAATCAAAGACTTTAGTTTTTTCATCAACTTGTAAACCTTCTATCCTATCTGAAACCTTCAATTCGATCACCATATCGGCTTCTTCTATTTCATAAATCCCTTCACCTTCTATCTTATAATTGAATTCTTTTAAAGTCAAATCATGGTCTTTAAAAAAGAAAACTTTGTTGTAGCTCTTAAAAACTTTTATCGAATCTCCAAGATCATATTCGAAATTGATAGAATTTTTTATCAATTCAACGACCTTCGAAATCTTTTCGAAGTTCAATCCTCTAACATTCTCTTTTAACCTTTGAAACACTATTCTTATTATCTCTCCTACTATCACCTTATTTTCACGATGAAGTTTTTTGAAATCAAGGACTATCATATTAGACGTTTCGCTTAGTTTGATTTCTTCAAAAAACCTCTCGGAATACTCTTTGATGAATCTTGAGTAATCTTCTAGCACATTGACAGTTCTTATAACTTTTTTATCGATATCCGCACAAAATTCTTTTCTGATGATTGGTAGAAAAATTATACGTATTTTATTCCGTTGAATATTTGTATCATAATTAGTGTAATCCTCAACGTATGGTATAGAATTTTCCTGAATATATCTTGATATGTCAGATTTATTCGTAAACAGGAAAGGCCTTATGAAAGGTGGATTGTTAGCTCTCATACTCGACAAACCATGAAGTCCGGCACCCCTGAAAAGCATTAAAAAGAAGTTCTCCACTCTATCGTCTTTGTGGTGCGCGAGAGCTATTTTATCACCCTCGAGATACTTCAGTTTTTCAAAAAAATATTCGTATCTGACTATTCTTGCAGCCTCTTCCAGCGAATAACCGGGATTCGACTTCAAAAATGCTTTTACATCTCTGCTTTCACTGACGAATTCCACTTTCAATCTATTCGCAAAATCAGAAATGACTTTCCTTTCTTTCCATGAATCATGTCGAAGCATATGATCAAGATGAATTGCTGTAAGTGATATGGAAAATCTTTCTTTTATTTTGTTCAGGGAATAAAGCAAAGCCATGGAGTCTTTTCCGCCTGAAACAGCTACAAGAATCTTTTCGCCTTCTCTTATGAGATCATTGCTTTTTATAAAATAAACAAGGTTCTCTTCGAACCTTGTCACAAAATCCAATATTACCACCTTCTCAACAAAAAACAACTGGAGCCAGCGGAGGGATTCGAACCCTCAACCTACTCATTACGAATGAGTTGCTCTGCCAGTTGAGCTACGCTGGCTCAAACTTTCTTCAGGAATATTTTATTATCAAAGTTCTAAATAGTCAATATTTCAGATTCAAATCTATCTTATAAATAGGTTCTCCTGTTTTCAAAAATGCCCTTATGTTTTCAAATGTTTCCTCTATCATTCCTTTGAATCCTTCTATCGTGGATGAACCTACATGTGGAGAAAGAACAACATTCTTGAATGTATGTATTGGATAAGAAAAGGGTAAAACGACAGGATTAGAAGCCGTTGGATAATGATACCATGTGTCTATAGCAGCACCTGCCAGAACACCTTCTTTCAAAGCCCTGTATAAGGCTTCTTCAGATATAACAGCACCTCTTCCCACATTTATCAGGTATTTCCCTTTCATCTTTGAAAGAACTTCCCAGTTGAAAAGATTTCTGGTTTCATCGGTTAAAGGAAGAATAACGAAAATTATGTCACTTTCTGCTATCATCTCATCGAGATTTGATGTGACTTTGTCGGCTAATTCAAGATCTTCTTCACTTGGAGGACGTTTTTTGAGACCTGTTATTCTACAATTGAACACTTTCAACAGTTTGGCAAGTTCTTTCCCTATTTTTCCGAAGCCTGCTATTCCACAAGACCTGTTTCTCAAACTTACCCAGAAGTTATCGTAATATTTCTGCCTGCTTTCGCTGCCCCAAATGCCTTTTGAAAGATTATTATGAAATTCCACCGTTCTTCCGAGCAAAGCAAGGCAAAGTGAAAACGCCCTTTCCGCTACTATTTCAGCGTTCCCATGCGTGTTTGAAACTATGATATCCCCTTTTTCTCTTATCTTGTCAAGTGGCAGAGCATCGACACCGGTCCAGGGTATGAATATTATCTTCAACCTTTTTGCAACTTCTAAGATATCAGGATTGAAACCGGTGCAGACAATCCCGTCTGCTTCTGGAAGATAATCCTCGATTTTTCCGTGCTCTGCTTGATTTATAAATTCCACATTTGGAAATTCAGACCTGAGTTTTTCAAAATAAGGTTTCCAGAGTTCATCAATTTCATTTAAAAAAACTATTCGCATCTTTATTCCCCCATCAAATTTTTAGAATACTACATCACGAAAAAATAGGCTATGAAAAACGATGAAGCGAAACACAATCCTGAATATATAAGGGCACCAAGGCCTAATTTGTCAATCTCAAGAGGATTCTTCGATTTTTTCGATTTCACATACAACTGCATAACCGCTATTCCTACAGCAACAGCTCCTATTATAAACAGATAATCAGACATTTTAAACAGGTTGAACAAAGATATCAAAAGAGTTGCACCAATAGTTATAAGCCAGGTCTTTAAAACATTTGGCATAACAGATTTCAACAATTTCATCTTACCCACCTCATTATGTTAAGAACTCTTTCTTACTATCAGTTCAACATCCAGTATGACTTTCTTTATTTTCTTTCTTCTTCCCTTCAAACGACTCATGAGCATTTTCATTGCTTCAAAACCAAGTTCGTATTTTTTTATTCTAACAGTCGTTAGCGGGGGATCTATGAGCTCACTGTAAAGAACATCATCGTATCCCACTATTGAAACATCTTCTGGAATTTTAAATCCTTTCTCGCGTAAGGCCTTTACAGCCCCGAAAGCTATCATATCATTATAACAAAAGATAGCATCGAACTCTTTCTTTCTTTCTATTAAATCGAGTGTTCTTTCATAACCACTGATGAAGTCAATATCCCCTATCAAAACACCACTTTCATCAAAGTCTATTCCATAATCAAACAAAGCCTTTTTGTATCCTTCAAGTCTCATCCTTGCTGCAGATATCTCTAAAAATCCATTCAACATTACGATTTTTCTTCTTCCTCTTTCTATAAGATGTTTTGTCGCAAGATAACCACCTTTTACTTCGTTATTGTAAATCTCATCGATTTCAATATCTTCAAAATGTCTACCAAGTATCACCGTCGGGAATTTCATGTCCTCAAGCATCTTTATATCCTCATATCCTGTTTGAACAGGTCCTATTATAAGCCCATCGACTCTTCTACCTATCAATATTCTGATCATCTCTTTTTCAATCCTGTAATCTCTTTCAGTATTACACAGTATTATTTGATACCCGTACTTGCGGGCAGCTGCTTCGATACCTTTCAGGGTTTCAGCATAGAATGGATTCGCACTGTCAGATATTACCACTCCTATTATTTTGCTTTCCTTCTGTTTCAGAGAGCTTGCCGTAAAATTCTTCACATATCCAAGTTCCTGCGCAATTTTGAGTATACGTTCCTTGGTTTCTTTACTTATATCAGGTTTGTTGTTGAAAGCACGCGAAACTGTATTCATAGAAACGCCGGCTATTTTAGCAATATCTTTTATCGTTACATACTTTCTCAATTTTTTCACTCCATATCAACGTTATCGTTAACGACCTTATATTACCATAATTCGTTGATTTTTTTGTGAATTCTTTCAACTTTATTTCCAGTATCTATAAAAACGTATCTTCCTAAAATACCTTCCCTGAGCTCAAAAAATGCGGGACCTGAGCCTGTCATACAAACCAAATCTGAATTTTTATACGAAACAATATCTGGTTCTTTCAAAAGAGCCACCTGTTCGAAAACGTTGAAAAGGTTGGATCTTATCCTTGCAAAATCACGGCTTCTAAGAGATTCATACAATTCAAAGGCACTACCTTTGTGCTCGATTTTTTGACAATTCTCATCTATTAATCTGTACATTTCTGGTGTTTTGAAATAAAATGGTGGGATTTTCAAGTTCACAGACCAATTCTTCAACGGTTCCAGCCTCTCAACTTTCTCTCCTCTTCCACTCACAAGAGCTGTACCACCTGTTAAGAAGAATTTGACATCACTCCCAACTTTCTTTGCGATTTCAGCCACATCATCAACCTTCAAAGATTTTAGTTCAGCGAGTATCAAAAGTATTCCAGCTGCGTCGGTGCTTTCACCACCCAATCCACACGCCTTTGGAATTCTTTTTTTTAGAAAGATAAACAAACTTTTGTCCAAAGGTCCAAAAGCCCTTTTGAATTCTTCGAATGCTCTGAAAATCGAATTGTTCTCGTCCCATTTTAAAGAAGGATCGTTGCTTTTAAATACAACACTTTCAACTTCATTTTCCAGTAACTCCAGATATATCGAATCATAAAGAGAGATCGTTTGGAATAAAGATATTATCTCGTGATAACCATCGCTTCGTTTTTTGAGAACATCAAGGTAAAGATTCAACTTGGAATAACAATAACACCTGTACATGGCCTTCACTTCTTTGTTTTAGGTTTCTTTTTTCTGCTTTTTCCTTTCTTTTCTTCTTTACCTTCAAGAAGATTATGCATTTTTTCCAGTCTTTTGCATACGAAGTAGTTAACAGAACCACGTGTATAATTGCCATTTTTGGAAAGCTTACCTGCTTTTTTATCCGTCATTATTTCTATCGCTTCATCTATATCGTTTATAGTCCATATATGGAATTTTCCTTCTTTGATAGCCTCTAAGACTTCATCCTTCAAAACCAGATTTTCAGCGTTGGCAGCAGGTATTATAACACCGTGCTCACCGGTTAAGCCCTTAGCTTTACAAATCCTGAAAAACCCTTCCACCTTTTCCGGTATTCCACCAACGGGCTGCACTTCTCCATGCTGGTTCATTGAGCCTGTGACTGCTATACTCTGCTTAAGAGGTATTTCGGAAATTGCCGATATAACCGCAAGTGTCTCTGCCACAGATGCACTATCACCCTCAAGGTAACTGTAAACCTGTTCAAAGCTTATCGAAGCGCTCAAAGATATTGGAGTCTTTTGAGCATATTTCCATCCAAGGAAGTTTTCAAGTGTTAAAACAGCCTTCCTGTGAATTTTACCACTCAAATCCGCTTCTCTCTGGATATCTAAAACTCCAATCTTTCCAAGATAGGTTTTAGCAGTTATCTTAACGGGCATTCCGAAGGAATGATCTTCAAGTTCCGTCACGGTTAATCCGTTAATCTGTCCAACTTTTCTTCCTTCTGTTTCAACCATTATGTCTCCACGAAGTATCATTTCATCGTATTTTTCCTGAATCAATCTGACCCTTTCTTCAGCTTTTTCGATTGCTTCCTTGACATCTGAAGAGTCAACAAGATCCTTAGATTTGTTTCTGGCAATCTGGCTGGATTCTATCAGAAGACTTTCTATTTTATTGAAACTTGCCGATAATTTCTGTTTGTCTTTTGAAAGTCTCAATCCGAACTTAACAACTTCTTTACAAGCATCAGAAGTAAAATCAAGCAAAGAATACTTGTTTATTATGCTCGTTATGAACTGAATGTATTTTTTTGTATTTTCTTCATTCAACGGTATCTCCCAATCGAATTCGGACTTTATTTTGAAAAGTTTTCTGAAGTCGGGATCGTAGTTATACAAGAGATAATAGGTTAGTTCATTGCCTATGATTATCACCTTAACATTTATCGGTATGGGTTCTGGTCTCGGAGATTTGAAAGAGGACAGTCCGATTCTGCCTTCTACATTTTCAATCTTTGCGACACCTGCCATCAACGTCTTTTTAAGGGTATCCCACACATACGGGTACTTCAAAACATCTATGGAATCTAAAATTAAAAATCCACCGTTTGCTCTGTGAATCGAACCAGGTACTATGAAAGTGTAATCTGTAAACATCATACCCATTCTGGCTATATACTCTATCTTTCCAAAAACGTTGGAGTAAGTCGGGTGCATATCTTCAATTACAGGTGCTCCCTCAAGGTTAGAATTATCAACAAAAAGGTTAACCTTGTATCTGGCAAATACAGCTTCTCTTTTTTCTTCATTCAAAATATTTCTGATATTTTCAATAACATCGTTTTTGACTTTTTCAAGATATTCAACGATTCTTTTATTATCAAGAAATGGCTTGACTGTCTCTTCAAAAAGAGTACCTATAGCGAATAAAGCAACGTATTTATCCTGTTCAGCAAGCTTTTCTTTCAGTTCATTATCAAGTTTTCTTGATCTTTGCATAGCTTTCTCGACAAAATGTTTAACCTGCAGACCGCGTTCTTCTATATCTCTTTTAATGTCATCAGGAAGAGTCGCAAAAGTTTCCGGTGTTATGGGTTTATCATCCACAAGTGGAATTGTGGCTATACCGGTAGGTGTTATCTGAACGAGATATCCAAGCTCCTTAGCCTGAGCCAGCAGATTTTCCCAGAGTTCTCTCTTCTTCTTCGTGTATTCGTCTTCTATCTCAGATATTATCCTCGAATAATCCTCACTTTCAAATGCTTTTGAAAGAGCTGTTGATATTTCTTCAACGAGCTTTTCCATGCTTTCTTTAAATTTTTTTCCATCACCGGCCTTTAGATTTATCGCCCAGGGTTCTGCAGGATTATCAAAATTGTACACATAAATCCAGTCATCCGGTGTCGGCATTTTCTTTGCAGTCTTTTCAAGTATCTGTTTTACCGAAGTCCTTCTACCTGTTCCAGTAGGTCCAACAACGAATATGTTGTATCCCTTTTCCTGAATAGCCAACCCGAAGTTTATAGCTTCAAAAGCCCTTTTCTGGCCTATCAACTCGTTTTCGAACTTCAACTCTTTTGTACTATTAAAATTGAAAACCCTCTCAGGAAGTTTGATTTCTATATCTTTGAAGGAAAGTTTTTTCATTCTCATCATCTCCCGTCCCACTATTTGGTTCT
>JARRBB010000023.1 GCA_029981435.1 Thermotogaceae bacterium
GATAGAGCAGCTCTTCAAGAAGAATTCAACCAGTTGCTCCGTGGAATCGATGAGACCGTTAGAAACACCGAATACAACACCATGAAAGTCCTCAACGGAGATGTGAACAATCTTAATGTTCAGACAGGTGCAAATGAAGGTCAAAATCTTGAAATAACGATACCAAATTTGAATACGGAAGGCCTTGGATTGAAAGATCTGGAAATCAGTACGATAGAAGGAGCTCAAAGCGCTCTTAAAGCGATAGATTCTGCGATTGAAAATGTATCGAGTGTGCGTTCGAAAATAGGTGCCTGGACTAACAGGCTTGAGCATTCTGCGGAGAATCTTGCCAACACAATGCTTAATTTAACTTCGAGTGTGAGCAACATAGAAGATACGGATATGGCAAAATTGATTCTTGAAAAGGTGAGGTTGGATATACTCAGGCAATCGACTGTTGGCATAATGAGCCAGTCAAATGTTTCTAATATAAATGTTTTGAGGTTGCTGGGAATTTCTTGAAATTGAAAGGGAAGATTTAGATGTCCATACTTGACGTTGTGGGACCGGTAATGATTGGTCCCTCGAGTTCTCATACACTTGGTGCTATTAGGATTGGTAGGTTTGTAAACAGGCTCCTTGGCGAAAAGCCGGATTCGGTGGTTTTTTATCTCTGTGGTTCATTTTCAAAAACTTACAAAGGCCATGGAACCGATAGAGCTCTACTTGGTGGTGTGCTTGGAATGGCGGACGATGATGAAAATATAAAAAAATCCATTGAAATAGCCAGTTCAACCGGTCTTGCCTTTAGATTCTCTGCTTTTGAAAATGAAGAAGTCCATCCGAACACGGTGAGAATAGAATGTCAGAAAAATGGGATTCTTCATGACGTCTGGGGAGCATCTATCGGAGGAGGAGCGATAAATATATTCAGAGTAAATGGAGTAGAATGTTCTTTGAATGGAAAAGCACCAGTCATATTTGTGGTTAACAGAGATGTACCCGGTGCACTCTCGAAGATACTCAACAAACTTGAGATAAACGTTGCTAATCTTTACCTGAAAAGATTGAACAGATTAAAATTGACCGCAGCAGCGATTATAGAATTAGATGATGCTCCGAGTAAAAAAACTCTTGAAGAATTGAAAAAACTTGATGTTGTACTTGAGCTTTACTACATACCAAAAATATTTTGATGAGGTGTACAGATGCTTTTTGAGGATTTGAAAAGACTTGTAAATGGAACACAGTTACCACTTCATGAAGTGGTTTTAAGTTATGAGATGCTGGAAAATGGAGAAGATCCCCAAACGCTTAAAAACGATCTTTCGAAACTTTTGAAGATCATGCTTGAGATTTCAGATAAAATATATGGTAAGAAATTCCAAACACTTACAGGTTTAACCGGTGAAAATGGTTTTTTGCTGTCAAAAGTTGATGATGGACTTTTGGGGGAGTTCATACACTGCGCTGTTGTAACTGCCATTTCCATGAGCGAGAACAACGCATCTATGGGAAGAATAGTTGCCTGCCCTACAGCAGGGTCATGCGGAGTGATTCCAGGTATTTTTTATGCTTTGAAAAAAATTAAGAAGCTTGATTTTGAAACTCTACTGAATGGTTTCATAGTTGCAGGAGGTATCGGTGAAATAATCGCAGCAAAAGCGACCATATCGGGAGCAGTTTCAGGTTGTCAGGCTGAGATAGGGACTGCGACTGCAATGGCAGCTGCCGGTCTAACATACTGTATGAACGGAAACATCGAAATGGTAGAATCTGCGGCTTCTATAAGTTTAAAATCATTGATGGGACTGGTGTGTGATCCAGTTGGTGGGTTTGTTGAAGTGCCCTGTGTTAAAAGGAATGGGACAGCAGTTGGTGTTGCCGTGGTAGCATCACAGATGGCACTGGCCGGTATAGAATCTGTGATACCTTTTGATGAAGTTGTGGATGCAATGAAAAAAGTTGGAAAATCTCTTCCTGAATCTTTGAAAGAAACAGCTCTTGGTGGTGTAGCTTCGACTCCAACTGCAAGAAAAATTCTGAAAGACATCATCGAGAATCTGGGATGAAAGAAATTTTTCATGTTAAAATTAAGAATAATATGATAGTTTTGGAGTGATAAGTTGAAAGCAAATTTGAAACTTTTACCAGAAAGTTTAAGTGAAACGATAAAGAAAAACGAGCTTTCAGAAAGTTTGAACATCGAGAAAATAGCAAAAGCATACAATTATGCCTTAGAAAAACATAAAGGACAGCTCAGACTTTCTGGGGAGCCTTATATTATCCATCCTGTTGAAGTGGCTAAAATACTTCTTTCACTGAATCTTGACACCACGAGTGTTGTAGCTGGTTTATTGCACGATGTTGTTGAAGATTGTAATGTGTCTATTGAGGAAATAGAAAGAGAATTTGGAAGTGATGTTGCTAAGATAGTAGATGGTTTAACAAAAATCGAAAGTCTCGATTTCAACATTCCAGATGCCGAGGCTAAGATAGAGAGCATAAGAAAAATGATACTCGCCATGGCCAGTGATATAAGGGTCATACTGGTTAAACTTGCTGACAGACTTCACAACATGAGAACACTTTCATACCTTAAAGATGAGAAAAAGATAGTGGAGAAGAGTCAGGAAACACTCAGTATATACGCTCCTATCGCTCATAGGCTTGGTATTCACATGATAAAGTGGGAATTAGAAGATCTGGCATTCAAGTATCTTTATCCTGATGAATACAAGGAACTGAAAGAAAAAGTATCAAAAAAACTTGCTGAGAGACAGGAAATAACAGAAAGTTATAGGCAGCAACTGGAAAGTTTTTTGAAAGAGCATGGTATTGAATGTCGGGTTGAAGGACGTGTGAAGCATTTTTATTCAATATGGCAGAAGATGAAGAGAAAGAACAGAACGTTCGATGAAATATACGATTTAATAGCTCTTAGAGTGATAACAGGAGACGAAGTCGAATGCTACAAAGCGCTCGGTTTTGTCCACAGTCTCTGGACACCTGTTCCAGGAAGGATAAAAGATTACATCGCAACTCCAAAATCCAACGGATACAGGGCCCTCCATACGACTGTTATAACTCAAAGGGCTGAACTGTTGGAAATTCAAATAAGATCTTTCGAGATGCACAAAGAAGCAGAATACGGGCTTGCAGCACACTGGAGATACAAGGAAGACCTTACCAACACTCGTTACAAATGGATAGACCAATTGATCGAGTGGCAAAAAGACTTTCTGAGCGGAGTAGTTGAATTAGGTGAACTGCAGAATGAATTGAATCTCGACGAAGTGTTTGTTTTCACTCCCAAAGGAGAGGTTAAACACCTTCCGAAAGGTTCCACCACGATAGATTTTGCCTACTCAGTTCATACAGAAATAGGACATCACTATGCAGGGGCAAAGGTCAATGGAAAGATAGTTCCAATAGATTACAAATTGAAAAATGGTGATATTGTCGAAATCATAGTCAATAAAAATTCCAAAGGTCCCAGCCTCGACTGGTTGAAATATGCCAGATCCTCCAGCACACGTGCAAAGATAAGGAAGTACTTCAAAGATAAATATGCTCAGGAGCTCATTGAAAAGGGAAAGGAAATTTTCAGGAAGGTTTCAAAGAAGCTGAATATGTCCATAGAAGAACTTTTAAAGGAAGAGAAAATAGTTGCATTGATGCGAAGATATTCTTTAAAGGCTGAAAGAGATCTGTTCATAAGAATTGGAGATGGCATGATAACGCAATCAGATCTGCTTAAACTTCTACAACCGGAAGAAGACACGGAATTTATAACCAGAAAACCAAGAAAGAAAACCAAGACCTTAGACGTGATAGTCGATGGTGCAACAGGTGTGGAAGTAAGATTTGCAAAATGCTGTATGCCTATTCCGGGTGACAGTATAGTTGGTATAATAACAAAAAGTGCTGGTATAAGCGTTCATAGAAAAAATTGCAAGAATGTAACGACAACTCAAAAAGACAGACTGATAAAGGTTAGATGGGCTATGGAAACTAAGAACGAATACGACGTGTGGCTTGAAATAGAAACTTTCAATACATTTTCAGTGAGTGAGCTTTACAAATCCTCTAAACCTTCGTGGCGCTTTTATGAGATAAACACCAAAATAGTCGATAACAATTTCCTTTACCATGTTGTCAGGGCAAGGGTCAGAAGTAAAGAGGAACTCGACGATATAATTCAGTCGATAAAGAAGATGAAGGATGTGATAAGAGTCAGAAGAACAAGGAGGAAATGAACGTGAGAGCAGTTTTGCAGAGAGTGAAAACTTCAAAAGTCACTGTCGATTCAAAGGTCGTGGGACAGATATCGAAAGGTATTATGGCGTTGATAGGTGTTGGAAGAAACGATAGTTTTGATGACATAAAGTGGTTGGCTGAGAAAATAGTCAACCTTAGAATATTTGAAGATGAAAATGGGAAAATGAATTTGTCTCTTCTTGATGTGAAGGGCGAGCTTCTACTTGTCTCCCAATTCACACTTTTTGGAGACTGCAGAAGGGGTAGAAGACCTTCATTTACCGATGCAGCAGAACCATCTTTGGCAAGAGAACTTTTTGAGAGATTCGTTGAGTATGTGAGGGATACTTATCCTGTAAGAGTCGAGACGGGAGTTTTTCAGGAACACATGGAAGTTGAACTGATAAATGATGGACCTGTAACGTTGCTTCTCGATTCCAAGAAGACTTTTTGAAGAGGGATAAAGATGAAAATACTTCTTCATGTGTGCTGTGCACCTGATGGAACCGTTGCTTTTGAAAGACTTAAAGAACTTGGAGAAGTGTGGGGATATTTCCATAACCCGAATATTCATCCTGAAGAAGAGTATCTGAAGAGGCTCGATTCGTTCATGAAGTTAGTTAGAGAGTGGGATTTGAATTTTGTGGAATCAGAATACAATCCACGGGAATGGTTTGAAACTGTTAAAGGATTTGAAAATGAACCAGAAGGTGGTAACAGATGCAGGATGTGTATAGAATTTAACCTGGATAAAACAGCTATCAAAGCGAAGGAACTTGGCTTTGATGCTTTTGCGACTTCTCTAACTACCAGTCCTCACAAAGATCTGATTTTTATAAATGGTGTTGGAAAGAAGATTGGAGAAAAATACAATTTGAAATATATAGAAAGTACTTTCAGAAAGAAAAATGGTTTTTTACTGAGTGTTGAGTATTCTAAAAAACTTGGACTTTATAGACAAAACTATTGTGGATGCGTTTTCAGTATCAGAAAAGTGGAGAAGGTGAATTGAAAAAATGAAATCTTTTATAATAAATCTGGACGTACCTTTTAATCTGGATCATACCATGGATTGTGGTCAGACTTTCAGATGGAATAAATTAAAAGATGGAAGTTGGCTTGGTGTAGTCGATGGAGCTCTGCTGATCTTGAAGCAGGAAAATAGTGAACTACATGTGAAAAGTTCAGCCGAAAATCTTTTTGGAATGGAACTTGATGAAGGTATAAGATATTATCTCGGATTGAACGATGATCTTGATACGATAAAGGATAACATAGTAGAAAATCTCAAACTCTACGGTTTTTATGAACAAAGTGTTCTAACAGACAAAGTTTTCGATCTTTACAGAGGGCTCAGAATATTGAGACAGGATCCCTGGGAGATGTTGATAGAGTATCTTATCTCTGCACGAAACAATATACCATCAATAAAAAGAACCATAGAGAAGCTATGCCGATTGTTTCCAGAAAACAAGAGACAGTTTGATGGCATTGAGTATTACGTTTTTCCTACACTTAAACAACTCAAAAAACTTTCTCTCAGAGAGCTTGAAAGTATAAATCTTGCATTCAGGGCGAATTGGATATATGATACTGTCAGAAGTGTTGATCTTGAAAAACTTTATTCTTTGAAAGGTCGATCTTTCAATGATAAACTTGAATATTTGCTGACTTTGAAAGGTGTGGGTTATAAAATAGCCAGCTGTGTGATGCTTTTTTCCTTGGAAGAATTTTCAGCCTTTCCTGTGGATGTGTGGATTGAACGTGTTATGTTCAATCTTTTCAATGTGAAGGGAAGTACAAAAAGAGTCATGGAAACTGGTAGAAAATATTTTGGAGCTTTTGCCGGTTATGCACAGGAATATCTGTTCAAGTACTTCAGAACACTTCAGAAAGGGGATAAGTAATTGACTGGCGATTCACTTGTGCTTAATATAAATGCAGATGTTAAAAACATAAGGCTTGTTAGAAGACTGCTAAGAACTTTCTTGAGTTTTAAAGATATCGACGAAGATGAAATATTCAAACTGGAGTTGGTGATAAACGAGGCGCTGGCAAATGTAGTTGAACATACTTATAAATTTGATCCTTCGAAGAGAATAATTGTGGGATTATCGTTTGAAGGTGATCAGATTCATATTACACTCAGAGATTTTGGAGAAAAAATCAACTTTTCTGAGATCGAGGCAAATTTACCTTCAGACCCGTTGTCAGAAAACGGACGAGGAGTTTACATAATAAAAAATATAGTGGATGAGTTCAGATTCGATGACAGAGTCAAAGAAGGTAACCTTTTGCACCTTAAAAAAACTCTTAAAAAATCAACACCATGATTTTAAAGAAATCAATGGCAGCTTGCTCATCGAGCTAATTTTTACCCTGTTCATAGGTGTCACAGGTTGTGTTTTGCTCTTTAATTTTTATTTTCATTTTTTAATGGTGGAGTTCAAACTAAAAAAGGAGCAATTTGCTTTTCTGGAAGCACTTGATTGTATGAACTTTGTTATAAACGAAATCACAACGAGAGGCATTGAGTTTCCTATTTTGATATCCAGAAACAATAGAAGTTATTTTTTGTTTTTAACAAGTATAGATGGTGAAGAAAAAGTAGTTGGATATTACGCTTATGAAGACGCAAACGGTTTGACCCATATCAAAAGATTTGCGTCTTCAGATCAAAAACTCATAAAAAAGATACGTAATGAAAGAAATGTTTCTGAAGGGTTTTTAAGGCAGAGGATAGATGGTTGGAACACACTTTATGAGGGAGATAGAAATGTAGAATTTCAATTTGAATACGAAAAGCTGTTTGTAATAAAGATTGGTGAATATTTCCGGTCATGCATTGTTGAGTGATATGGAGGTATCTGCATGGAGAATGTTTCAAATACTTTCGATGAGCTGTTGGAAAGATTAAAGGTATTAAGACAGAGACACTTGAAAAACATTTTTTTCACAACACAGAATCCGAATTTTAAGAAAATGATTTTGAGAGAAATGAATAATTGGGAAATTGAAGATAGAGAAATCGCTTTGAACTCCCTAAAAGAGGTTCATTCTGGGATAGTAGTCTCCGCCATAAAGTACTGTCACAGACTTTCAATCGTTTTAAAGGATGAACTATATGATGAATTCATAACTTCAAAAGACGACAACATAAGGGCTTCGGTGATACTGTACTCTGATAGAGTTTTTCCATGGTTGAGCACTGAAGAAATAAGGGAGTTTTTAACCGACCATTCACCCAAAGTTAGGAAGGCAGTTATCAAAAGGTTAAAAGATCAGCTGACTCTGGATGAGCTTCATTCACTTGTAGAAGATCCAAGTGTATCGGTCAGAAATGAGGCCATGAAATTGATAGTTGAAAAAAGTATGGATCTGGATGAAACAATCTGGATTTTCAACCATCCAAGTTCTAAAAAGAGCACATTGAAAAAGGCATTGAAAAAAATCGCCATCATTTCTAAAAATCATCTGTTAGATCTTTTGGAAGCTGAAAGAAGAGAAGATGTAAAAGGTTTAATAATAGAGGCTTTGAAGGATTTTCCGTGTTGGAGACTTAAAGAAGCTCTTGCAAAGTATCTTGATGATGAAAGAGATGAGATAATATCAAAAGCCATATATTCTATGAGTTTTGCCTGTAAAGGTGATGAGGAAGTATTCAAAAAAGTAGAGTCTTTCCTCGATCATAGTTCTCCGATGGTTCGAAAAGAAGCACTCAAAGCACTCAGAAGAATTTCAAGAGAACAAATCGATGTGAACAAAGTTCTTAAGATGCTCGATGATGTTAATCCAGACGTATCAAAGGAGGCACTGAAAACACTTTCACTCTTGAAGATCAAAGAAATTGAAAGACATGTTGCGCTTTTTTTAACCTCAAAAGATGATGGGATGCGAAAAATCGCACTTATTGCTATAAGGCGTCTGAAATTGAGAGATTTCGAAAATGTTCTTTTGAATTTGATCAAGTCAGACGAAAAGTTAGATATAAAGAAAGCTACTTTTAAAGCTCTGCATTCTATAAAAAGCCAATCTCTGGAAGAAATCGTCAGGCAATTTTTACTTCTCCCAGAGATCGACTTTGAATTAAAATATTTAGCTGCAAAAATGGCCGTTAAGGATTTTCCTATGCTTGTATCTCAAGTTTAGAATGATATCGCTTTGGTACTGTTCTTGTTGCGACAACTTTTACCCCCGTACCCAGAAGATCTTCCACTAGTACGTCTCCTGCATTCACAGGAGCAGAAATTTTCAACGTTTTTAAGAATTCGATAGCCTGTGGAATCAGTTTTTTGGGAATCACACCGTCTGTCTTCACAGAAACCAGTTCAATTTCGCCATCTTCAACCTTTACACTCATGGTTAGAACCCTTTTGGGATCTGTTACTTCATCTTTTGCGTATTCATAACCTCTTTTACATCTGTTACCAGATATTTTCAATTCGCCATTTTCAGCGACTTGTACATCTATTTCACAGCCAATTGGACACGCAACACATACAATTCTTTTACTCAATTTCAATCACCTCAATTTCAATCACTCGGTTTTCAGGTTCAAGAGATTCAAACTCTCTGAAGATGAAATCAATCATCTGACTTGGCCTGAGTTTCCAGGTGTATTTTCTGATGCTTTCTTTTGAGATTCTCAGTTCAGCCTTTTCAAGAGTTTTCTTTGGTCTGATGTACATCCTGAAAGGTTGAGTGGCCGTGAATTTCTGTGGAAGCATAACTCCGACATTTTTCCCGCGATTGAACCTGTAAACAGCCTCAGGTAATTTTTCACCTTTTGCGACTTTTGCAGCGTATTTTCCCGCAATCTTTCCTTCTTCGTAAACAAAATCAACAAGGTCATGTATCGCAACGTTGTTACCAGCGGCGAATATCCAGTCCACGCTTGTTCTCATAAACTCATCAACAACCGGACCTCTATTTATATAGTCCATTTCAACGAAATCTTCTATCAACTCGTTTTGAGGTATTAAACCAACGGAAGCCACGAGAGTATCGACAGGAATGAATTTTTCTGTTCCCTGAATAGGATTAAAACTTTCATCGACACGTGCTATTGTTACCCCTTCCAGTCTCTCTCTTCCGTGAATTTCTGTTACCGTATGGCTTAACAGAAGGGGAATATCGAAATCTTCAAGACACTGAACTACGTTTCTCATCAGTCCACCGGGTTCTGGCCTTATTTCAACAACACCAACAACATCCATACCTTCAATTTTGAGCCTTCTTGCCATTATCAATCCTATATCACCAGAGCCGATTATAAGAACTCTTTTCCCAGGTAATCTGTTGTATATGTTTACCATTTTCTGAGCCACACCTGCTGTGAATACACCTGAGACCCTCGTTCCAGGTATCATTAAAGAATTAAGAGGTCTTTCACGGGCTCCAGTTGTTAGAACAAGAGATCCAACCTCGTAAATTTTCATGCCTTCTGAAGATTGGGCAATAACCTCTTTTTCTTTTGGAAGTACTTGCAATATCGTTTCATTGCTTTGTACAAGTACATCAGTTTCAGCCAGTTCTTTCCAGAGCTCTTCCATGAATTCAGGACCTGTGAGTTCCTTTCTGTAAACGTGTAAACCAAATCCATTATGTATGCACTGATTCAGAACACCACCCGTTTTTTTCTCTCTTTCTATCAGAACTGTCTTCACTCCCTCATTTGCAGCCTGAACAGCGGCAGCCATTCCCGCTGCGCCGCCACCTATGACCAGAACGTCCACCTTTTCTCTTTTCATACTCTCACCTTGCCATTCATTATCCAGGAGTTTTCAGAGTTCATTTTGATCTCTTCCATTGATACACCAAGTTCCCTGGAAAGTATCTCAATTATTTTAAGACTGCAAAATCCCGATTGACATCTTCCAAATCCTGCTCTTGTTCTGAATTTAACACCATCGAGTGTCCTTGCACCACGCTTTATGGCTTCAACGATCTGAGCCTCACTCACCTTGTTGCAGAAGCATACTAACTCACCATATTTCGGATTTTCCCTTACAAGTTCGTCCCATACTTCAACACTGGTTTCATCAATATGGGGAATTCTTTTTCTGAAAGGATTGAAATCTTTTTTCTTATTCAATGAAATCCCAAGTTCTTCGATGAGAACTTCCTCGACAAGATATTCTGCAACAGCTGGAGCTGCTGTTAGTCCAGGTGATCTCATCCCCGCAGCATTCACAAATCCCCAGACACTGGTTTTACCAACTATGAAGTCTTTTTCTTTTGTTTCTGGTCTTAGTCCACTGAAGGTTTTTACAGCATACCAGAAATCGATGTTTGGTACAAGATTTGTAGCACCTTTTTTTACCTCTTCCAGACCTTCTTTCGTAGTGGTGAGATCGTGTTTTTTGTCAGGTGGTAAATCTTGAGCATTTGGACCTACGAGCAAACCACCGTCGGCAGTTGGAAGAACAAGGATACCCTTTGATTTTTTTGTAGGTGTTGGGAATATAACCGAGTTCACGAGATTTCCAAGTTTCTTATCAAGAAGGATGTATTCACCTTTTCTTGGAAAAATCTCGAAAACAGGTTCTGAATCCGCCATTTTTGCAATTTCGTCTGCGAACAAACCTGCTGCGTTGATTATGACATCTGCCTCGTATTCTGCTTTGTTCGTTATCAATCTTTTTACCTTTCCGTTTTTTACCTCAATACCGATGACTTCCTCGCCCAGATGCAAAGTCGCACCATTTTCAACAGAATTTTCAATCGCCGCTATTGCAACTTCCCAAGGTTCGGTGATACCTGCCGTCGGTGCCCATAGTGCAGCCAGTACATCAGGATTGAGATTTGGTTCTCTCGATAGAAGTTCTTTCCGTTCAATTATTTCGAGGTCTGGAACACCATTGATTTCTCCTTGTTTTTGCAACTTTTCGAGTGTATTTATCTCTTCTTCAGTGAAAGCAACAACATACGATCCGATTCTTTTAACTTCGATATCCAGTTCTTTTGAGATTTTGTTATAAAGATAATTCCCTTTTGAACAAAACTTTGCCCTCACACTTTCTGGTGGGTCATCGTATCCCGCATGCAAAATAGCGGAGTTAGCTTTTGTCACTCCCCAGGCTACATCAGGCTTTTTTTCAACTATGTGTAGTTCGATGTCGTATTTCGAAAGCTCCCGTGCTATAAGGCTTCCAACCACACCAGTGCCTATGACAAAGACTTTCATTTTCACACCTCCAAGTAAAAAAACCACACCCATCACTTAGATGAGTGTGGTTCTCTCTCATTCTCTACCACACAAGCATCTGAAAATTATTCTTATATTTCTAAAAATCTCTTGGTAATTTCACTTCACTTATAATAGAATATCCAGGCTTTTTTTCGTCGGTGCTTTCAACTTTAAATCTCAGAATTCTGTTTATGTATACTATCTCTATTTCATCATTCATTTTCACTTGATAGGAGCTTTTCAATGGTTTTCCGTCTTTTAGAACCTTTCCAGCATCTATCATTTCCTGTGCTATAGTTCTTCTTTTTATTAATCCAGTCTTTTTTAAAAATTTATCGAGACGCACTAAAGTCACCTTTGTCTTTGAGACAGTTTTATTCTCAAGAAAGCTCGATTTATCTTCGCTTTTGCCCTTGCTTCTTCTCTATCACTCTGTGCTTTTTTTAAAAGTTCTTCTGCCTTTTGTTTTGATTTTTCAGCCCTTGCAAGGTCTATTTCTTTCCAGTTTTCTGCTGCATCTGTTATCACTGTAGCTTCCTCACCATCAACGTCCATGTATCCACCATGCACAGCATAAAAACTTTCTTCGCCGTTTGTTTTTTTAACTTTTAACTCCGCGATGGATAAGGCGGTTATTATGGGGGCCCTGTGTGTCAGAACGCCCATTGATCCTTCAACAGTCCAAAATGATACTAACTCACAATCATCTTCTATAACTTCTTTATCTGGTGTTATTATTCTCAACCTGAAAGCCACAGAATCATCCTCCACGCAGTTTCTTTGCTTTTTCAACTGCCTGATCTATGGTTCCAACCATCAAAAACGCCTGTTCTGGAAGATCATCGTGTTTTCCTTCAAGAATTTCTTTGAAACCTCTTACGGTCTCTTTGACCGGTACATATGCCCCTGGTACGTTGTTGAATCTTTCAGCAACAAAGAGTGGCTGACTCAAAAATCTCTGAATTCTCCTTGCTCTGTGAACTATAAGTTTGTCTTCTTCGGAAAGTTCTTCCATACCGAGGATGGCTATTATATCCTGCAAGTCTTTGTATCTCTGTAAAACTTCCTGAACACCTCTGGCAACTTCATAATGTTCTTGACCAACTATAGCAGGGTCAAGCATTTTGGATGAAGAATCCAGAGGATCAACAGCTGGATAAAGACCAAGCTCAGCAATTTGCCTTGAAAGAACTATGGATGCTTCAAGATGTGAAAAGGTCGTTGCCGGTGCAGGGTCAGTTATATCGTCCGCAGGAACAAATATCGCCTGTACAGACGTTATGGACCCTTTTTTAGTTGATGTTATTCTTTCCTGAAGCTCTCCCATATCACTTGCAAGGGTTGGTTGATATCCAACAGCTGAAGGCATCCTTCCCAGAAGTGCAGAAACTTCTGAACCCGCCTGAACGAATCTGAAGATATTATCTATAAACAACAGAACATCTCTTCCTTCAACGTCTCTGAAGTATTCTGCTATCGTTAAAGCACTTAAGGCAACTCTGAATCTTGCTCCTGGTGGTTCGTTCATCTGACCGAAAACCAGAACGGTGTTTGGTAAAACTCCTGATTCTTTCATTTCAAGCCAGAGTTCGTTTCCTTCTCTCGTTCTTTCACCAACACCGGCAAAGATAGAAAATCCTTTTCTTTCTATTGCGATATTTCTGATGAGCTCCATAACGAGAACAGTTTTTCCTACTCCAGCACCACCAAAGAATCCTATCTTACCACCTTTTGGGAATGGTGCTATGAGGTCAATAACCTTTATACCAGTTTCAAGTATCTCTATTTCTGTTTCCTGTTCCGTAAGTTCAGGTGGTTCTCTGTGAATTGGCCATTTCTCTGCGGAATTTATTTCTCCCTGTTCATCTATTGGTTCACCAAGCAGATTAAGTATCCTTCCCAGCACCTCTCGACCAACAGGAACGGCTATCGGTTGGCCTGTATCTATGACTTCAAGTCCTCTTACGAGACCATCGGTCGAATCGAGTGCTATAGCCCTTACGGTTTTGTCACCGATCAACTGTGCAACTTCCATAACGAGTTTTTGATTTGTTTGAGGATTTATAACCTCAAGAGCGTTGTATATATCAGGAAGGTCGGAATTTTCAAACTTCACATCAACGACAGGTCCAACAACGCCCACTATTTTACCTTTTCTCAGATTATCACTCATTAACTTATCCCTCCTTGAGAGCTTCAGAACCATTCACAACTTCTATTATTTCCTGAGTTATCGATGCCTGCCTCAGTTTGTTGTACTGCAGAGTAAGACTATCTATTATATCCTCAGCATTTTCGGTTGCATTTTTCATAGCATTTTGACGCGCATATAATTCACTGACTTTTGCTTCCATTAAATAATCAAGTAGCAAAGCCGAAAGAAATTCAGGGATGAATCTTTTCAGTAAATCTTCAGGGTTCGGCTCAAACTCATACTCTTTTCTGGTGTCGATTTTATTGTTTTCAATTGGTATTGGTATTAGATCAACTACCTTCGCTACTTGTGCAAGTGTACTCACTTTTTTTGTGTAGACAACCTTCAAAGAGTCTATTTCGCCTCTGTCAAAACGGTCAAGTATCTCATCTATTATCAGCTGTGATATATCGTAATTGGGAATATCGTAGAGTTTCTCCCAGAATCTAAGCGCTTCTATCTTCTGATATCTGAAGTAATTTGCTGCTTTCATTCCAACAACAAAATATCCTTTGAACTTTTCGCCCAGTTTTCTTGCTTCGTTTTCAGCAAGCCTTATGATTTCAGAACTGTAGGAACCACACAGTCCCATATCTGAGCTTATCAAAAGTATGGCTGTTTTTGACAGAGATTGATCTTCAGATTTCAAAATTGGATTTGAAACATTGCCCCAGCTTATTATTTTGTACAATACATCAAGATATTTTTGAGAAAATTTCTTATAGTTTACCCAAACTTTCTCAGCTTTTTGTGCTTTTGCGCGTGCCACCATTTCCATAGCACGCGTGATATGCATGGTTGATACGGTAGAACTTATACGCCTTTTAACCGTTCGAAGTTTTCCACGGCTCAAGTTCTTTCACCTTCTTTAAGCGATAAAGGTCTTTTTGAACTGCTCTATGGCTTCCCTCAATTTTTGTTCCAGGTCTTCAGAAAGCACTTTTTTGGTTGCTATTTCGTTGAGTATTTCGTTCTTTTCGTTTCTCATATACTGCAAAAATTCCTTTTCAAATTTTCTAACACTTTCAACTGGAAGATCATCAAGAAAACCGTTCACACCTGCGAAAAGAACGACTACCTGTTCCTCAACTGGCATCGGTTGATACTGCTCCTGTTTGAGAAGCTCCATGAGCCTTTCTCCTCTTATGAGCTGCTTTCTTGTGAATTCATCTAACTCTGTCGCGAATTGTGCAAACGCTTCGAGTTCTCTATACTGAGCAAGTTCAAGTCTCAATCTACCGGCAACCTGTTTCATTGCTTTTATCTGTGCCGAGCTTCCAACCCTTGAAACGGAAAGCCCAGAATTAACAGCCGGTCTAAATCCGGCGTAAAAGAGACTTGGTTCGAGATATATCTGTCCATCGGTAATTGAAATAACGTTCGTTGGTATGTAAGCAGAAATGTCGTTTGCCTGTGTTTCAATGATCGGTAAAGCAGTTAGCGAACCACCGCCGTATTTGTCATCAAGTCTTGCGGCTCTTTCAAGTAATCTGGAATGAAGATAAAATACATCTCCCGGATATGCTTCACGACCTGGTGGCCTTCTCAAAAGAAGTGAAAGTTCTCTGTAAGCAGCAGCGTGTTTCGATAGATCATCGTAAACCACCAGAGCATCTTTGCCGTTGTACATGAATTCTTCGCCCATAGCACAACCAGCGTACGGAGCAAGATAAAGTAAAGCTGCAGGATCACTTGCTGACGCAAAAACTACTGTTGTGTATTCCATTGCACCTAATTTTTCTAATCTGTCTATTATTCGTGCGACAACAGAAGTTTTCTGTCCTATAGCAACGTATATACAATAAACACCTTTACCTTTCTGGTTTATTATGGTGTCTATTGCTATAGCGGTTTTACCAGTCTGGCGGTCACCGATTATCAATTCTCTCTGACCTCTACCGATTGGTATCATGGAATCTATGGATTTTATACCGGTTTGAAGAGGTGTATCAACGGGTTTTCTGTATATTATACTCGGTGCTTTTATTTCAAGCCTTCTGTATTTATCTGTCTCTATGGGACCTTTTCCATCCAAAGGCATTCCCAGCGGATTCACAACCCTTCCAAGAAGGGCTTCACCGGCTGGAACTTCGATTATCCTACCCGTTCTTTCTACAAGGTCGCCTTCTTTTATATCTTCAAAATCTCCTAATATGACGATACCTACGTTGTCTTCTTCGAGATTGAGTGCAAGGCCGTAGACACCATTTTGAAATTTTACAAGTTCACTTGCCATGACATTTTTCAAACCATAAACCCTTGCTATTCCATCTCCAACCTGTATAACTCTTCCTGTTTCTTTAAGTTCTACTTCTTTTTCATACCCTTTTATTCGTTGCTCTATGATACTGGTTATTTCATCCGGTGATATTCTCACGATCTCACCCCTTCCAACATTTGAGAGAGCAACTTTTCTAGTTCACCTTTTACAGTGAGATCTACTAACTGACTGTCAAAAAACAATTTAACACCTGCTAAAAGCTCTTCGTTTTTTTCAACAAAAATATGTACACTCTTATTGAATTTCCTTTCAAGAACGTCTCGTATTTTGTTTAAATCATCTTCCGTCAGTTCCTTGGCGCTTATACATCTGACCTGAAGTATACTGTTTTCCTGATAAACAACGCTCTTGAAGGAATCAGAAACCAGCTGAATCATCTGAAATCTTTTCTTTTCAAATAGAATTTTCAGAAATTTTTTTAGAACTTCGTCTAATTCAAAGGTTTCGTTTAAAAATTCTATCTTTTGATCGTCAGGTACTGCAGGATCCATCATAAAATCTTTGAATTCTTCATTTTCCATAGAGAAACTCAAGTTATCAAGTATTTCCATATAAAATTCTGATTTTGATTTTTCTATGCTGTGATACAACGCACGGGCATATTTATGGGCTATTGCCTGTGAACCTTTCATTGTTCACCACCAAATTTGTTCAGCATTTTAACAAGATATTCTCTATGTTTTTTCTCATCTATTTCTTTTTCTAAAATTTTTGTTGCCATTAAAAAGGCTAACCTTACAGCACTGTTTTTCAATTCATCAATCGCTGTTTTCTTGAAGTTTTCAACTTCAATCTTAGCGTTTTCAATGATTTTTTGTGCTTCCTGCTTTGCCTTTTCCTTTTCGGAATTCAAAAACTCTTCTGCTCTTCGTTCAGCGTTCTGAATTATCTCTTCTGCTCTTTTTCTGGCATTTTTCAACTCTGCTTCCATCTCTTGTTTGTATTCTTCAGCTTCTTCACGGATTTTCTCAGCTTTTCTTATATCTTCTTCGATTTTTTTCTTTCTTTGATCAAGTGTACTCAAAAAAGGTTTGAACAGGAACTTGTTCAGAAAAAACAATAAAATCACAAAATTCAACAATTGAATAACAGACGTTAAATTAAATTCAAGCATATTTTCACCTGCCTTCTACGATGGAAGGCTTAGATTATGAATAAAAGTATCAGCGCAACAAGTAAAGAGTACAAACCTGTTGATTCTGTAACAGCCATCGCAAGCAACATTCTTGTTATAAGTGTTCCGCCCATTTCTGGCTGACGTGCCATAGCTTCCATAGCAGATGCACCTATGTTACCTTCTCCTATAGCTGGTCCTATTGCACCAAATCCCATAGCTATACCAGCACCTATATACTTTGCAGCTTCCATGATAGCCTTTGCCATATCAATATTTTCCATACTCTATACCTCCCTCACTCTTCTATTTGTGAACTTATGTAGGCAATTGCAAGCATAGAATACACCAAAGCTTGAATAACACCAACAAATATACCAAAAAATCCCCACAGAACGACCGGTATGAACATATATTTTGCCATGTAGCTCAGTATGAGTACCAGTATACCTCCACCGGCTATGTTACCAAAAAGCCTCAGAGAGTGTGATATAGGTTTGGCGATCTCGCCAATTATGTTCATTGGAAACATGATTGGGTTCGGTTCAAAGAAACCTTTAAGCCATTTTCCAAATCCTTTTACCTTTATGGCGAAGGCGTGACTTATTATCAGGACCATTACTGAATAGGTTGCGTTGGTGTTTATATCAGAGGTGGGTGTGTACCATGTGTCTTCAAACAAAGAAATTTTTATTCCACTGTCTGTCGGAACAACCTGAACACCAGGGAAGCCACTTATCACGTTTGAAACCACCACAAAGAGAAATAAAGTAGCTGCGATAATGAATATAGGTCGGACAAATTCTTTTTTCGAGGTCGAATCTTCAACTGTCGAATATATGAATTCAAGAAGTGATTCCATAAAAAGTTGGAATTTTCCTGGAATCAAACTGAACTTTTTTCCAGCTCTGTAAGCTAAAACTATCAAAATCAACATTATCAGCCAACTCATTATGACAGTCATGGGATTGATCCTGCTCAGCAAGCCTTCACCAAAGGGAAGCGTAACTATCCAACGTTCACCAACGCCTGTCAATGGTTCCATGCTTTTAAGATTGAATATGCCGACGATTATGTATATTATTATTAAGATACCGAGAAAAATTTTTTCTCCTTTTGTGAAAGTTAGTTTCTTTTTCTTGGCCTTTGATTCATTCACAGATTTATCGCCCCTTTCAAAACTTTCTAAAAAGGCCACTTATCAAAACAGATATTTTAACGTTCATAAGACCAAGGAATGCTCCAAAAAACGCTATTTCTGATATCTTAGATGATAGAAAGAGTAACAATCCTGATACCACTAACCTGAGCAGATATCCCAAACGTATTCTTGAAATCCTTCCATCACTTACACTCAGTAATATGTCCTTATAAAGAGTGAAAAGCCAGAAAACACTACCTGTAAAACCTATAAATACTCCAACAAGAAAATCAAAATTCACAAACATCGAGAATATTGAGCAGAATCCCAAAAAAATTATCGACGATATTGTTAAAGACCTTAAATCACTATTTTGAAAATTTATCTCTGTTTTCATATCTTTTAGCTTCTTTCATCAAATACCTTATACCCTGATAAAGTCCACTTGCAACACCTAAAAACAGAAAAATTATTAAAAACAACTTGTTTTTAAAGGTCCATCTATCTAAATAATATCCGATGACTGCTGCTACCAATATGTTAGAAATGACCACCACTCCAAATTGTATCACTATTCCAATACCTGTAAAATACTTTAAATCATTTCTTTTCTTTTCATTCATCCTTTTTCTTTCTCCTGAACAGCAATCGAAACATCGAATTCATGATTTTTAAGTTCAGCGGGTATTCTTATGACCACTCCTTCCATTTTTACGGAAATTTCTCTTCCTTTAACAACCGATGGAGGGGAAATTTCTATCTTGTAGCCTGCTTTTTCAAGATTTATCGCTATATTACCCGAAATCATGTTTGCAAGTTCACCAACAGCGCTAAGTGCCATTTCGTCGAGTTCGTTCAACTCCATTCCTATCATTGCCTTTATAATTTCAAAAACTGTCTGTTCTTTGAATGAATAAACAAGATTTCCAGATACTTTCCCTGTAAAACCTATAATTCCAACCACAGAATAGTTTGGCGAAATATTTTTCATAGCCTCTGGTTTACCAAATTTTATTTTCACACTCATTATCGCTTCAAAAACGTTGTTAACCGCATTAAGTATTGAATTCACGATTTTGGCATCCATTTTTATCTCCTCTTATTTTTTCTATTCCCAGTGGTTTCCTATCTTCAAGTCAACTTTCAGAGGAACTTTGAGTTTTATCACGTTTTCCATTTCATTTTCGACAAGTTTTTTCATCTCTTCGAGTTCTTCTTCCGGTACTTCGAAGACGAGTTCGTCATGAACCTGAAGAATCATTTTCGACTTCATATTCTTTTCTCTAATCCTTCTATCGATGTTTATCATAGCGATCTTTATTATATCTGCTGCTGTGCCTTGTATCGGAGTGTTAATTGCTATTCTTACACCTTCCTGTTGTATATTTTTATTTCTACTCTTGAGCTGTGGAACTTCTCTTCTTCTTCCAAACAACGTGTAAACGAACCCGTCTTTTTTTACTTTTTCAAGAGTGCTCTCTATATAATTTCTGACACCTGGATAATTCTGAAAATAGCTGGTTATTATTTTATCACATTCTTTAGTGGGTATTTTCAACCTTCTTGAAAGTCCATATGGAGTTATACCATAGATTATTGAGAAATTAACTGTTTTGCCAACCCTTCTCATGTAATCGTCAACTTCTTCAGTAGAAACACCGAAAATTTTGGAAGCGGTTATGGAATGAACATCAAGATTCTTTTCGAATGCTTCTAAAAGATTCTGATCTTCAGAAAAATGCGCGAGAACTCTTAACTCTATCTGCGAATAGTCTGCGCTCAGTATCTTCCAACCTTTTTCTTGTGGAACAAGGGCCTTTCTTATTTCTTTTCCTTCTTCGTCTCTGCTTGGAATATTCTGAAGGTTTGGTTCAGAACTACTTAACCTTCCTGTAGCTGTACCTGTCTGATTGAAAGAAGAGTGTATCCTTTTCGTTTTAAGATTTATCATCTTTGGAAGGGTATCAACATAGGTTGATTTTAGTTTGAAGTATTTTCTGTATTCAAGTATCAGTGGAATTATCGGATGTTCATCTGCCAATTCTTCAAGGGCTTCGGCACTTGTTGTGTAGGAGCCTGTTTTGGTTCTTCCTTTGGGTTTTATTCCAAGTTTTTCAAACAGTATATGTGAAACCTGCTTTGGTGAATTTAAATTGAAAGTTTCACCCGCTAATTTGTAAATTTCTTCTAGAAGCTCATTTATTTTTGATTCGTAATTTTCAGAAAGTCTTTTTAAGTAATTCACGTCAAAATAAACGCCATTTAGTTCCATTCTTGCCAGAACCGGTATGAGAGGTATTTCAATTTCTCTAAATACCTTTTCAAGGTTGAGAGAGTATATTTTTTCGTTCAGGATCTTATAAAGTCTAAGTGCCACATCGGCATCTTCAATAGAGTATTTAGCAACCTTATCTACTGGAAGGTTTTCTATACCACTTCCAAACAAAGTCCCAGTGGTGAAGAGTTCATCATAGGATATCGGCTTGTATTTCAGATATTTTATCGCGAGTTCGTCGAGACCGAATCTTTTCTGATCAGGATCCAAAAGGTAAGCTGCGATCATAGTATCGAAATCTATCTGGAAATCATAACCTTTCGTATAAAGAATTGAATAATCGAATTTAAGGTTTTGACCTATGATTTTTGAGCCTTTTAGAGTTTCAATTAACTCAGGAAGAACCTTTTCTGCATCGAGCTGTTTTTCGCCTGTTTGATGACCTACTGGTATATAATACCCGGATTCAGGTCTGGTGCTGAGTGCTATACCTACTATTTTAGCATCTATGGGTGAGAGAGAGGTGGTTTCTAAGTCAAGTGAAACAACTTCGGCATCTTCTAAAACTTTCAGAAGTTCATGAAGTTTTTCCTGATCATCCACGATTTTATAATCAACTTCTTCACTCATTTCATCGTAGAGCTGGTATTCTTTTATTAAACTGGAAAATTCAAGTTCTTTGAAGATATTCAGAAGCTCTTTTCTATCGTATGACTGATATTTAAAATTTTCCCAATCCAAATCTAAATCTATATCTGAAACCAATCTGGTCAATCTTTTACTCAGAAAAGCGGTATCTTTGTTTTCGGCCAAAAGTTGTGCAAGTCTTTCTGGAAGCTCGTCGAGATGTTCATATATCCCTTCCAGATTTCCATATTTCGAAAGCAATCTGGTAGCATTTTTGGGACCTATGCCTTTAACACCTGGTATGTTATCGGAAACATCACCCACGAGAGCAAGAAGATCAGGAATTTGTTCAGGAGTAATTTCGTATCTTTTGATCACATATTCTCTGTCTACAAGTTCCAGTTCTGTCAGTCCTTTGTAGCCAACCCTCAGTATACGAATTTTGTCGTCAACGAGTTGAAGCATATCTTTATCGCCTGTAATTATATATATTTCATCGAAATGTTTTTTCCCTTTAGTGGCAAGTGTCGCTATCAAGTCGTCGGCTTCAAAGTTTTCTATCTCTAAAACTTTTATTCCAAGGGCTTTAACCAGACGCTTTATGTAAGGGATTTGTTGCAGCATCTTGTCAGGAGTTTTTGGCCTGTTGGCTTTGTAATCTTTTAGAAGTTCATGTCGGTATGTAACGGTTTTTTTATCAAGGGCGAACGCAATGTAGTCACCGGATTTCAAATGTTCTTTAATGAATTTGGTAAGCATTCTTGCCACACCATAACTTGAATTTGTTGGGATGCCTGTTGAAGTTGCAAGTGAATCATCCATTGCGAAAAATGCCCTGTAAATCAGAGCAGTTCCATCGATCAAAAACAGTCTTTTACTCATCTTTTCTCCCTCTTAGTTCGTCAAGAAATTCAACAGCGTATCTGTAATGTGGTATTACTATAGAACCGCCAACTATCAAAGCTATGTTCATTGCTTCTATAATTTCTTCATCACTCACGCCTTCTTCCACACACCTTATTAAATGGTATGAAACACAGTCGTTGCATCTCAAAACCAGTGAAGCTACGAGCCCCATGAGTTCTTTGTATTTAGTTTCCAGAGCTCCGGATTCATAGGTCTGCGAATCAAGAGAAAAAAATCTTTTGGTCACCAGATTGCCAAGTTCAAATATCCTTTTGTTCATCTTTTCTCTATATTTTCTGAATTCTTCGACTTTACTCAAAATTCATCGTCCTCCTTTATAATTCTATGGGCTGCTTTAAATAATCTATTCATTATGGAAAACCCAAGACCGATTTCTCTGAATCCTTCAACAACGATTTCATCCGGTTTAAGTGAATCTGCTTTTATTATAGTATCAAAAAGATTGTGTGCGACTTCATACAGTTTTCTTCGAGAACCTAAGGATATCTTCTTGAATTTATCAGAGTTTTCTGGATAAAGATTTATTGTTTCTTCTGTTGTTAATAGTATTATACACTTATTGTTCTTTTTGTTTAAATAATTTTTGACTCTTTCAACCATCTTATCTTCTGTTTTACATTCGAAAAGTACCATATAACTTTCGGGAGAATAGTGTCTGTATTTCATACCAGGTGCAAGTGGTCTTCTAAAAGATTTTAAATCAGGTACTTCGAGCTCGGGTATCAGAATCTTCAATCGTTCTAAGGAAATCGGACCTGGCCTCAAAAGTCTTGGGACCGCAGTTGAAATGTCTATTATAGTCGATTCAATACCAAAAATACTTCTCCCCGAGTCGATTATGATATCTACAAAACCTTTTAAATCATCGATTATATGCTTTGCATCCGTGGGACTTGGTTTTCCAGAAAGATTGGCGCTCGGTGCGGCAATTGGGGTTTTTGAAAGCTCAATCAGAAGATTAGCAACAGGATGTGCAGGGAATCTTATTGCAACTGTATCCAGACCACCGGTCACTTCTGATGGAACTTTTCCACTTTTTTTAACTACCAGAGTAATCGGACCAGGCCACAATTTTTCTGAAATTAACTTGGCAAGGTTAGATTTTTCTTTTTCAAGATCGATAAGTTCTTCAAATTGTTTAAAATTTGATATATGAATTATCAAGGGGTTATCTGCGGGTCTGTTTTTAACCTTGAAGATTTTCAAAACAGCTTCTGGATTGAAAGCATCCGCTCCCAGGCCATAAACCGTTTCAGTTGGAAAAACTACCAGTCCACCTTTTTTAATGACTTCGGCGGCCAGATTTAATAGTTTTTTGTTCGGATTAACTGGGTTTATTTTCATAATTTTTGTCATGACAAATCACTCCAAATTGAAAAAATTAAGGCCATCCTTTATGGATGGCCAGAATCTCCTTGGTGCCGAGGGCGGGACTTGAACCCGCACGGGCTAAACACCCACATGGCCCTCAACCATGCGTGTCTGCCAATTCCACCACCTCGGCAACTGTTAAACAATCTGGGAAAATTATAATCTTTCAGATGTTTTTTGTCAAGAGGTTTTATCACTTTTTTGCAAAGAAGGTACTACCTTATAAAAATACAAAATCGAAGAAGTTAAGGACTTAAATATCAGAAGATGGGTATGTCCTGAATGTGGGAGAGAACATGATAGAGATATAAACGCGGCGATTAATTTGGTGAATTATGTAATGATTTCAGTAGGGCAGGGACCGTACGAGATTAAGCCTGTGGACCATGCACTGGCGGTGGAACGGAAGGAAAATCCTTCTGGTCTACGAATCACCATGGGAAGAAGCAGGAAGCCACACCTTCTGTAAGGTGTGGTAGTTCACAAACATGAATAGCATTGTAGTGAAATACCACGCCTTGTATAAGGCTTTGTGTATTCGATACTTTTTTCTGTCCCTCAGAATCTTTTGTTTTTTTAGACTATCGCCTGTGTAATCTCTTTAATTTTTTTCCCCATACTTTTCCAAATGAAGTGTTAATCTTTTCGTACATGATGGTATTATATGGAAAGAGGTTATATACAAAACAGGCAGAGCAAAAATGATTATTCAGTTTTCCTACTTATTTTTTTTGAAGGGTAGATATGAAACTTGTAGGTTAAAATCATACGAAAAACACCTCAAAAAATTTGTATAATTACGATGAGTTTTTACTATGGAGGTGAAAAATTGCCGGAAGAAACAAG
>JARRBB010000087.1 GCA_029981435.1 Thermotogaceae bacterium
GGATGCAAACCTAACCACTATACTGGCTGGTATAGCACTTTATTTACTCGGCAAAGGAACAATAAAAGGTTTTGCCACCACCCTTATAATAGGTGTAATTGGAAGTATGTTCACAGTGCTCGTTGTATCAAGAGTCATACTGGATATGACTTCAAATCTTGTCAAAAACAAATACTCAAAATCACTCAGCACGAATGAGGGGGTGGCAAAATGAAGCGTGAAATAGATTTTGTAGGAAAACGAAGAATATTCATCGCCATATCACTCATATTGATAGCAGTTTCAGTTGTATCAATTCTCGTGAAAGGATTCAATCTCGGTGTGGATTTTGTAAAAGGAACTGAAATCGTTTTGAAATTCAACGATGAAAGCATCAGCATTGCAGAATTGAGAAATAAACTCTCAGAGATAAATCCTGAATACACCAGTTCCAGAATAACCCGAATTACCAGTGCAGCTGAAGCAACCAAAGGAGCAAAGTTTCAGGTGATCCTAAAACAATTTTTCGATAAACCTGAACTGAAAGACGAGTTCATAAACAAAGCCCAGGAAGTCTTTGGTGCGGACAATGTTGAAGTTTTGTCCTTCAGAGCTGTCAGTGGTCAGGCAGCTGAAGAATTGAAAACAGCTTCCTGGAATGCAGCGCTTTTGGTAATTATTTTGATTCTGGTGTACATCACTGTGAGATTTCAGTTCGTCTATGCGATAGGTGCTATAGCGGCATTGATACATGATGCTTTGATAACACTTGGTTTCTATTCGATGTTTTCGATAGAGGTTAACAGTGCTGTTATCGCCGCAATCCTCACGCTCCTTGGATATTCCCTTAATGACACGATAGTGGTTTACGATAGAATAAGAGAAAACAACAAACGCCTTCGTGGGAATTCTCTGGACAGTATAGTTAACAGAAGTATAAATGAGGTTATTAGCAGAACCATCAACACATCATTGACCACCTTTTTCGTGGTTTTCATACTTTTGCTCTTTGCAGGAGTCGTTCTTAAGCCATTCGCATTCGGTTTGACCGTCGGTGTCATAGTTGGAACATATTCGTCGCTTTACATAGCGAGCCCGATAATTATCGGCTGGCTTGGAAAATTCAGAAGGAGTTGAGTAGGTTATAAAACTTGAAAAGGTCATCGCGGCAATTTGGGATGAAAAACTGCTTGAACAGGCTCTGAAAAGTGAAATGAAGTCTCTGTTTTTACTCCAAGGAAGTATAAACACCCTCCCACGGATTTTAAAAAAGATTAAAAGCGTGGGAGGGGTTTTGTTTGTTGATGTTGATTTCATTTCCGGACTTCAGGCAGACGATGAAGGTATACTGTTTCTCAAAAAGCAGGGTGTAAACGGTATAATAACTACCAAACCACGGCTTGTAAAACTCGCCAGGGATATGAATCTTTCTGTTGTATTGAGATTCTTTGCTATTGATTCTCATGCTGTTGAGCGAGGAGCTGAGCAAATAAGAAATTACTCTCCCGACTTTGTCGAAATACTTCCGGGAATAGCAGCGGTAAGGGTTATAAAAAAATTAAATACAAGTTCACAGATCATAGCTGCAGGGCTTTTAGACAACGAAGAAGATGTGAGAGAAATTTTTAAAAAGGGTATAAATCACATCTCAACGAGTTCCGCAGAAATCTGGAATCTGTACAGATCAAGGAAACTCTGAATCATTTTCCAAACTATCGAACATTATAGCTTTAGCGTCTATATTCCCTGATTTTATATACAGAAGTTTTAAGATCCCCGCCTTTTTTATCTCTATAATTTCGATTGTCGACGATTCATCTGAAACATAAGACTCATCAACTGACAGATTGTTGAAGATCAATTCCAGAATTTCAATATTTTTTTCCCTGAGTTGGACAAACCTTGCTATGTTTGTTTCAACCGAAAGATAACTTTGAATTGAGAAAACGATCAAAAAAACCAGAAAGATAAAAACAAGAGCCTCAAAAAATTTAAAAACTCTCCACCTCCTGAAAATTGACAATATGAAATGTTCTGAGCTTGTTGTTCTTAGAAATGCTCCATTCCACCTTTATTGGAGCAGCAAATTCTTTCTGAAGTCTTCCCGCTTCAAGCCAGTATCTCGCTTTTTCATCTATAAAGATCCCGGGATTCACCTTTGCAAAAAGTACGAGTGGTTTTTCGACAAAATGCACATCGTCGACCACATCCACACTGAGAAGAAGTTTTCTCAACTCTTCTTTTTCTCGTTGATTCAAATGTGGAAAAACGTTTACAAGTGCGATATTTTTTCCAAGTGGTCCAATTATTTTAATATTGGCCATTGAATAATTCACACCTTTGAGTTGTAAAAAGTCGAGCAACAACTCGTTCGAAAGAGCCACTGCCTTTCCATGAAATTTCGGTACTGCCAGCATCTTGAGCAGATGTTTTAGTTTGCACCCCTCTCTGCCACTGCTCGATTTATTTTCACCTATTTTCAATTTCTCCGAGTCTATTCCATAGAGCTTTAAAAGTTCTGTTATTTCACTCTTGTTCAGATCAAAAAGAGGAGAGTAGGAATTACCGGAAAGCTTTATCCCGTACTGCCCCCAGCTATCGCTCTTGTTAGCTCCACCAAGAATCAATCTACCCTGTGCATAGTCTCCTACAAGTCCAAACTTGATCTTTTTGGTACACAGATTACACGATGGACCATGTTTCCAAATTTCAAGTTGCATGTTTTTACCTTTGAGAAAAGTTACTCTTTTTCCAAGTTTTGAAGAAATTTCAAGCACCTTTGCAACTGAATTCGAATAGGAGAAAGGTCCAAAACATACGTTCACAAGATCAACTCTATCCTTACCCAATGCTTCTATGGTTAAAAAAGCAACCAGTGTGCTGTCCATTCCGCCAGAAAACGCAATAACGACATCCCTATCTTTACAGGTTCTTCTTATATCTTCTATTATGCTGTTCTTCAACTCTTCAATATTCAATCTTTTTCACCTCAAAATTCACTTCAGTGTTTTCGATCTTTAAAAGTCCGTAGCTTCCGCCTTTCATTGCCGAGCCTGGATTCAAAAACAAAATACCATTTTCAGAAGTTTCGTCGGGTACATGTGTGTGTCCATAAAGTATCAACTGCGGTTTTTCTTTGAAAAGCTCCGAAATCCTTTTCCTTATTCCATAAGGACTTCCCCAGCCATGGCAGAGTCCTACTGTAAAACCTGATATCAACACCAGTTTTCTATCTGGAAGGTAGTTTTTAACATCGTATTCGTCCATATTGCCGTGAACAGCAAAAAAATTTCGTGTACTCTGCTGAAAAAAGAGCACCGTATCCAGATTGACAAAATCTCCAAGTGCTATTACACCATCGACTTCATCAAGAATCTCCAAAAAGATCCCAGGAATCTCGGATTGTCTTGTCGGTACGTGAAGATCAGAAATGACAAGATAGATCATTTTCCACCATCTCAAATTCAAGAAACTACAATATATTCTATCAGAAAAAACAGTAATGAAAAACTGAATTTTTGATATCATTTTAACAGAAACTTGATTGATTTTTCTTCAATTTTTGATATAATGCCCAAGGAAATGTAAAAATGAGAGGAGGAATAGATAAATGGCGATATCAATGGATGATGTAAAAAAACTTAGAGAAATGACCGGTGCCGGTGTTCTGGACTGCAAGAATGCCCTTCAGGAAGCAGAGGGTGATTTTGAGAAAGCCATAGAAATTCTCAGAAAGAAGGGCGCCGCTACAGCAGTAAAGAAGGCAGCAAGAGAAATCAAAGAGGGTGTGATATTCTCTTACGTTCATTTCACAGGACAGATTGGAGTACTTCTTGAACTCGGTTGTGAAACAGACTTTGTTGCAAGGACCGATGAATTCAAAGAACTTGGAAACACCCTTGCAATGCAGGTTGCAGCGATGGCGCCAAGGTACGTCTCGATAGAAGACGTTCCTGAAGAAGTGATAGAAAAGGAGAAAGAAATATACAGAGAACAGCTGAAAGATTCTGGAAAACCTGAGAACGTCATCGAAAAAATCGTTGAAGGAAAGCTCCAGAAATTCTTTGAAGAAAACTGTCTCATGGAGCAGAATTATATACTCGATGACTCAAAAAAGGTTAAAGATATTTTAACGGAAGCAATTGCAAAAATTGGAGAAAACATAAAAGTTTCGAGATTCGTCAGAATGAAAGTTGGAGAAGAATAATTTTTTAGAAAGTGGGCTTCAAAGCCCACTTTTATTTTTTTAAAGGGGGTATAGAATGTACAGTAGAATCCTTTTGAAACTCAGCGGTGAAGTCCTGTCTGGGGAAGGATCGAAGGGATTTTCTGAAGAAAAGGTTCAGCACCTTGTCTCAGAAATAAGTTCGGTCATCGAAAAGAACATAAAGATAGGGCTTGTAATTGGTGCAGGAAATCTCTTCAGAGGTCGTGAATTTGAAAACCTTTCACGCCAAATTGCCGATGAGATAGGAATGCTTGGTACTGTTATAAATTCGCTCTATCTGAAAGAAACCTTTGAAAAGAACGGTTTGAAAACGGTTATAATGTCCCAGATAGTCAATCTACCTGCAATAAAACCTGTGAACTACGACGATATTGAAGAATACTTTTCAAAAGATTTTCTAATAATCTTCGCCGGCGGTACAAGTAATCCGCTCTTCACTACTGACACAGCCGCTGCTTTGAGGGCTGTTGAGATGGGAGCACAGCTCATAGTGAAAGCCACCAAAGTTGATGGTGTTTATGACAAAGATCCAAAAAAATTCTCAGATGCGGTGAAATTTCAAAAATTATCCTTCGATGAAGCAATCGAAAAAGGATTAAGAATTCTGGATACTGAAGCCTTTTCCATCTGTAAAAGGTACAGGATCCCTATAAAGGTGATAAACTTCTTTGAAAAGGGAATTTTGCTCAGAGCACTCATTGATGATAAAATAGGGAGTATAGTTGAACCATGAACTTAAATTTAATTCAAGGTAGCGATTCAAATGAATGCAATTGTAGCACTTTTAATATTTATCGTAGTATACTTTTTCATAATCTCAGAAAAAACTAATAGGGTAATACCTGTCATACTCGGTGCAGTTTTGTTATTGTTTTTGAAGGTTTTCAAAGATCCTCATCTTGTTTTCGCACAGTACATAGATTTCAACACCATATTTCTTCTGATAGGAATGATGGCTTTCGTTGCTGCAATTCAGGAAACGGGTTTTTTTGAATTCGTCGCCTTTGAAATTTTGAAAATATCAAAAGGTTCTCTCGGAAAGACTTTTTTACTGTTGAATCTCGCGGTTTTTTTATTTTCTGCCTTTCTTGACAACGTTACCACCATTCTTATATTTGCGCCTATAACTCTTGCCATAGCAGATGCGATAGACATAGATGCAACCTTTATAATAGTCACGGAAATAATAAGTTCCAACATCGGTGGTACCACAACTTTGATAGGTGATCCACCCAACATAATGATAGGTTCAGCGGCGAAACTGTCATTTTTGAGTTTTGTTAAGAACACGGGAGTTGCAGGAATTCTCATCTTCGCCATTGTAATTTTCGTGATGTATCTTCTCAATTTCAAAAAACTCAACGCAAGATTCGACACTTCCACATTTCAAAGTGCTATGAGATTTGATAAAATCAGAATATTGAAAGCATTTCTGCTTGTACTCATAACAATTTTGCTGTTTTCAATACAGGAATTCATAAAAGTGGAAAACTCAGTTATCGCTCTTGCAATGTCCTTTGTCTCAATGGTAGTTCTTGGAAATAAAGAGCCGGGGGAGTATCTGGCAAAAATAGAATGGGAAACCATCTTCTTCTTTATAGGGTTGTTCATTATCACCGGTGCACTTGAAGACACTGGAACACTTGAGAAGCTTGCCATTTATCTTGAAAAAAC
>JARRBB010000088.1 GCA_029981435.1 Thermotogaceae bacterium
ACTGTAGTCACTACCATTTTATTGCGGAAATATATTTCCGCAATCTTGAAGTAAATTTCTGCAATAGAGGTGAAATCGTATGTTCACCCTATCCAATCTTCAACATCCAATCTCGCTCTTTAGCTTTTACTGCCTCCGCAAACGTCCTGCTCTTTCAACCACGAAGTGGTTCGGGACAACTCCGAAGGAGTGCACACCCCTGATGTAGCCAGACTACCCCCAGCGTAGCAGGGCTTACCCACGCGCAGCGTGCTCACCAGCCGCACAGCGACCCTCTCGATTCTCGGACTCTCGGACTCTAAGTTCTTGAGTCTAACTAGTCATCCTTAACTTGATTCAGGATCCCGTACTTAAGAAAACAAGATTCTGGATAGAACATTTCCAGAATGACAGTTTTTTCAACCGCTTGCGGTTCGAGACAACCACGTAGTGGTTCGGAACAACTCCGAAGGAGTTCGTGTCAATCCCGAAGGGATTCGTATCCGCCACGCAGTGGCCCTCTCGGTTCTCGGACTCTCGATTCTTACCAGGAGTTCGTAACAACCGCTTGCGGTTCGGAACAACCACGAAGTGGTTCGGGACAACTCCGAAGGAGGAGTTCGGGTCAATCCCGAAGGGATTCGTATCCGCCGCACAGCGGCCCTCTCGATTCTCGGACTCTCGGATTCTTACCAGGAGTTCGCTCCAATCCCAAATCTCGGGACAAAGAGAGTTTACACAGATTTTTTAATAGACCCGAATAAAGATGGTTTTACGATCGTTTTTTCAATTCTTTCTTTTGCCCATTCAAAATATTCTTGATTAATTTCTATTCCTATGAAGTTTCTATTATATCTTTTAGCTACAACACCTGTTGTGCCTGAACCCATAAACGGATCCAGGATTGTATCAGCTTCATTGCTACCAATCAGGATTATTCTTTCCAGCAGTTCTTCTGGTTTTTCTGCGGGGTGGGGTGTTATATGTCTTTTTGCTTTTATTGTCCATAAATTTCTCATTTGTTTTCCTTTGTTCATTTCTTTTGCTAATTCATAGTTGAAGTAATACTTCTTACTTTTACCTGCAACCCAAATGATCTCAGTTGAGGGAACGAATCTGTTTTTTGATAAAAGTGGGGTGGCATTTGGTTTATACCAGACCACATCATTAATTATCCATAAACCAAGTTGTTTAAGGGCCATTCCTATGGAAGGATGATTATGTAATGTCCCTGAGATCCATATTGTTCCATGAGGCTTTAAAACTCTGACACATTCTTTTATCCAATTCAAATTAAATTCGTGAATATTATCGATTTTATCCCACTCGCCTTTATCGAGTTTTACTGGTTTACCAGCATGCACAGTAAGATGGTTTTCGCCTGATAGATTATAAGGTGGATCCGCAAATATTAAATCTACACTTTCAGCTTCGAGTTTTTTTAGTTCCTCTATGCAGTCCCCTAAAATAAGTTTTATATTAAGCATGTCCTATGCCTCCGTAAATTCTATTTTTTGCAACTTTAATAAATTTCTCATTTATTTCAATGCCTATCCATTTACGATTCAATCTCTCAGCCACAACACCTGTTGTTCCAGTTCCAAAGAAAGGATCCAGAACAATATCCCCTTCATTGGATGATGCGATTATAATTATTTCTAGCAATTTCTCTGGTTTTTGTGTAGGATGAATCGCTCTGCCGTTTTCACCTTTAATTCTCTCTTTTCCTTGAACAATAGGCATCTCAATGAAATTCAGGAAATCCCTCATTTGCTTCGGTTTTCCATCTTTTCTTTTATTAGGATTGATCTTCTTTAGTTCTTCATAATTGAATTTCCACTTGTTTCCTTTTACAAACCAACACACATATTCAGTAGAATGGGTAAAAGTACGTTTAGTTATGTTTGGCATTGCATTTGTCTTATACCACGTAATTATGTTATTTAATCTAAAACCTATTTTCTTAGCCAAAAATATAATTTCTCCGATATTGTGGTATGTACATGACACATATAAACTTCCGTTAGACTTTAAAACTCTCCATGCTTCTTTTAACCAATTTTCTGTGAATTCCACATATTCATTATAGTCCCAGGTATCCCAATCTTCATTCATTTTGTAAAATGGGCCACCAGTTTTATTGTTTATCAAATTAAGACTTTTTCCAGATAGATTGTAAGGCGGATCGGCATAGATTAAATCAATATTCTCATCTTTTATGTGTTCTCGCATTACTTTTATGCAGTCTCCGTTATAAATATGACCTGTTTTCATATTCTTTCCTCCATCCAACATTCCAAAAGTTGATCTATTTTTCTCGTCCAATCAGAGAAACTATTTACCTTTTTTGTTTCGTTTATAATCTTCTCATATAATTTGTGTAATTCGTAATGACTGAACTTTTTCCCTGTCTCTATATATTGTAGTAGTTTCTTTAGCAGCAGGGCAAAGTGTTGTGTGGTTAAGGGAATTATCTTCTGAGGTTTTCCATCATATTCGTACTTCACAGAAATCCAGAATTGGGAATAAGTATCTTTATGTATCCTTGGAGCGACAAAAATGCAATAAATGTTTTCAAATCCATGCTCTCTTTCAAAATTTCTTAGATGTCTCATTACAGGTTGCCCTTCTTGTACCCATTGTAAATTAGAAGTATTCAAGGTTACCTCACATATAGCCTTGAATGTTCTATAATAACACTCGATATCCGGTTTATTACCTGGTGCATGATTTATGGGTTCTCCTTCATCATCTACAGGGTAGTTGGGTTTTATCAAAATTTCGTCATTAAGGATTTTTAATGCCTCGGTCAATATTTTCTCGAATCCTTCTGGATCCAGTTTTCTTAGTAATCTTGGGTTATCTAATATTGAAATTATTTCCTTTATTTTTTCGATATTTCCAACTAACTTCTTTTTCTTAATTGACAGTTTTAAGCGAAGATTCAGACCTCTTAATTCCCTTATATGTTTTTCCAGGATATCTTTTTTATTGAATTTAGACATATCTATTTCTACGAGTCTTTGATCATTTTGCTCTAATTTTATACCCTCTCTTTTGACTAAATCGACGATTATGTTTCTCAAATTTACAGCAACTTTCTTTAAATTATCTATATGTTCCCACGGCAATTGTGGACGTGTTATGTCAGATATGTACTCTAAATATTCTTCCACGGTTTTAAACTCAAATGCTTTGCCATCGTATTGACCTAACAACTGTTCTATTTCTGTCATTCGGGAAGGTTCCAAATCAATTCTCCAATGATGGCCCAGAGGGTTCATATGAATTCGGAAAAATCTTGTAAGCCGAAAGTATCTTATAGTATTATCTCCATAATCAGAGAGATTATTTATTTTTGTTTTGGTGATTTTTTCTGAACCATAAAATTCCCTGGCAAAATTCCAGATATATTCCTGTTTTTCTTCATTGTTTCTTAGTTTTCTAAAAGCCAATATATTCTCGATTTGGTCATTTATACGGTTTGCATCTGTTAAAGTTGGAATGAATAAACAGAACTCCTCTTTACTTAGTCCTTTAATTTTACTTCTTTGATTTAGTTCATATATTAAGCGCAGGGTAGCAATAAACGGTGTAATATTAAAACCGTGTTTAGCTGAGAAATCTCTGCTCCAGGGATTCGGAAATTGCAACTTTAGTAAGCTTTTCAAAAACACAAATCCAATATCATAATCACCTTCTAAAAAAAGATTGCCAAGGTCTGTAATCTTTATTGGGCCATAACCTTCTCTTGCTATAGCAAATCCTAATTTATTGAGAGGATTGACAGACTGCCTCCCGCGCATGGGAGGATCTTCATAATTTTGATATTCAAAAATTTTTTCGGCAACATTATATGGTATTTCAAGTGTAGGTTCTTCATAATACCTCTGATATTTTGGCGGGATATTGTTAGGTTTATATAGCCTTTCCTTGATTAAAAGAATTTGATATTTTACTTGATTTTCTTTCGTAAAACTTTCTCCTTCTAGTTGTTTCAACACTTTTAGAAAATCCCTTAATCTTTCTGGATTTCTGACGGTTGTAGATATTGACCAGGGTTTCCTCATTTTGTTCACCTCTATAAATAAGGTTAAAACAGAATTATTTGATGACCTTTCTATTAAAACCGCCGGGCTAGTCATCAGAATCCTTGGTGAATTGCATTGTTATATGACGTTTTTCTTTCCTTATCGATTTTAAAATAAATCTATAGTTTTTTGTCCTGGTCTCATTTTTTATACTTGTACATATAGATGCATTGAGGAATTCGTTGTACCGAGTGTTTTTTGTACCATTTGTAAGCGCTAAAATAAAAGTGTATCAGAAAAACTAAGAATACTAACGAAAAAATGGTTCATCGGCGAAATCAGTCGTACAAACTCCGAAAGAGTTCGCTCCACTGGCATAGCCAGTTGCACCAATTTCGGAGGGTTCACCCCCGCTGCGAAGCGCCTTCGCGACTTCTCGGACCCTCGTGTTTTTACAGCGTCTGCGAGCCTCCTGGACTAAGTCCGGCAACTCAGCGACGTAGTCGTTCCCAGGAACATTGCCGAAGACAATCCTGACGTCAAAATTATCGACTAATAACCGATAACTAAAGCGTTATCCCCTTGGAATCAGAGATAGTAATTTGTTTTTGAACATCCATATAACCATGGTATACTAATAGAAACAATTTCAATCAAGTTAACAATTTAACAAGTGATTCGAATTAAATACGAATTTGAACTTCAAGCGGAAAGAAAAGGTTATAAAAACTGCTAAAGAGTGAAATTGGCGGCGAGAGGGTCTAATTTCTGCGAGGAGGAGAGATCATGAAAAAAGGTTTCTTGATGGTTTTATTTACTATGATTGTTTCATTTTCCCTGTTTGCGCTCCCGCTTGACGCAACCAGTTACATGGAGTGGCCCTCGGATATTTTGCTGCAGAATTATGAATTAAAACTTAGTCTCAGCTATGATCATCCGCAAGCCCTTTTTCTTGGAGATGGTTTACTAAGGTTTGAATATTCAATATTTACAGTAGCTGTCGGTGTGAAAGGAACATTTCCGCTGAGTTTTGATTTTGAACAGAGCGAATATGAATTTGCAGCAGCCGGAGCAATAAAGCTTGGATCATTATATTTAGCGGCTTCGGTACCTTTTGATACATTGAGTAATTTCGCAATTACTCAGGCTCCAAAAATCGCCTTTGGCGTAATTGCTCAATCACTTGAGAAGCACCTACACACTAGCAAATACGCTAGATTGGATATTTCATATATACCTGACGATCTTCTGATCGTTGGCAAGGGGACTTTAACGTTCAATGAAGAATTCGATCCTTTAGTTGCGCGAACTGGCCTTATTTTCTACTCGAAAAGTATTAGCCGATATTCGGTTGTGAGAAGTACATTCGGATTTAGTTTTATTATAGAAGACCTAAAATCATTCATAGAAAATGAAATTCTATCGATCAGTACTGATATATTACTGGGTGGCAAAGTTAATTATCTTGTTGGATATTCAAATTCAAATGGCGAACCTGTAGTTAAGGCAGGAATAGGATTCAATATTAACAAGCTAGACCTCTGGATATTGAGCCAGTTCTACAATTCATTTGATTACAAAAACTTAAAAAGCTTAAAAATCTCTGCTATACTGAAGTTCTGATATACCTGATTTAGGTGTCAGTTACCAGCCTATAGTTCCAGTACTTGATGGAACTTCATTTTGGTTGTAAAGAACGGCAATGAAAATTACGTCAGGAGTGATACCATCGCTCTTTTTTTGAACTCATGATTCTCGGGTTTTAGTTCAGTTTTGTAAGTATCTTGTTCCTTCTCCATTCTCTAGTTTTTAACATTGAATTTTAGTTTCTGAATCTTCAATCCTTTGTCTCAAAAATAATGTCAGCTCATTTTTGATCCAATTTATCGAAAAGGCGGTTGGAAAAGTAAATCCAATACTCAAAGGATGGTTGACCACTTCCGAATAGATCATTCCTCCAAATGCTTCGGAAATGTGGGACAGAGAGTGAAAATGAAACTCAAGAGGCATATGATGAGGTATCGAGGCTGGGGAGACTTCGGCTGGAAAAGGTAAACTTTTTACCTTTCTTTTTCAAAATCAAATCCTCGTGAGAACACTGCTATGCAAGCTTTTACAGCCTCAGGGTCGTAGAGTTTCCCTGAATTTGTGGTGATCTCCTCTAAAGCTTTAGTTATACCAAGTGCTGGACGATAAGGTCTGTGGAACGCCATAGCTTCGACAACATCTGACACTGCTAGTATTCTCGCTTCTATAAGAATTTGGTTACCCTTCAAGCCATTAGGATAACC
>JARRBB010000089.1 GCA_029981435.1 Thermotogaceae bacterium
TTTCTCCTTCAACTTTCGAGGTCCTTGCAAACAGAATCAGAGATGGTAGTGGTGAACTCGCTCCAAGGACTATCACAAAAGTTTATACAAACAACAAACCTGAATTAACTTCAAAACCAACTGCTGGAAGATTCGTCATTATCGAATTGAATTCAAACGACACGAATGCCAGTACAATTTATTATGACCTTGCAAAGGGGTTTAATTTCGACTATGAACTTGAGTACACTGTCATCCAAAAAGTCAACATCAAAAGTATCGAAGAAAAAATATTACCTGCAGGAGTTATGATTGGAAGAAACAGAATGAATCTTGTGGTTGACAAGTTCAAAAACTACATTTACCAATCGACAGATGGGAAGAAATTACCTTACAGTTTGTTCGTACCAGAGAACTATAATCCAAATGAAACATACCCACTGGTTGTGTTTCTGCATGGAGCAGGAGAAAGAGGTTTCAACAATCAGATGCAATTGAAAGCAAACGAGGGAGCAGTTGTATGGGCAAGTGAACTTGTACAAAGCAACAATCCATGTTTTGTGCTTGCGCCACAGTGTCCACAAGAATCTGCATGGACCAGACTTTTTGATAACAAACCATTCGAACCATCCGAATATCTTGAAATGGTACATGAAGTTATTACAAAATTAGTAGAAGAATACAACATAAACAGGAACAGGATATACCTCACTGGATTATCGATGGGAGGATTTGGCACGTGGGCACTTGCGATGGCGCATCCGGAAACTTTTGCAGCCCTGGTACCGATATGTGGTTGGGGTGATCCGGAAAAAGCGGAATTGATAGCTGATATACCGACCTGGGTGTTCACAGCAGAAGATGATCCAGTGGTCAAAGTAGATGGAGTTAGAGCCATAGTGAAGGTGCTGGAAGAACTTGGTGCACCAGTGAAGTACACAGAGTATGAGAAAGGAGTTGTATCACCACCATTAGCTTTGATGGCTCATTGGTCCTGGGTACCTGCTTACAAAAACCAGAGGATGATTGAGTGGATGTTCTCACAAGTAAAAGAATAAAACCTTTCACTTGAAACAAAAAGCAGGAGGAAATATTTCCTCCTGCTTTTTTGTTTATTGAATAACTTCTTAAGTTTTTTCTCTTTCCAGTAATTTCTATCCACGAAGACTCTTATATTCTGAATTTTTAAAATAAAATTATCTCTCTCTTCAACATTTCTTATCGCATTTCTTATAAAAATTCCTGGAAAATATCTTTGTGTAAAAATACAGAAGGAGGTAATCAACTTTGCTGAAAAAACTTTTGAAACTATCACAGAAAGTTTTGGAAATATATTCCGAGCTCGATAGCAAAATAGAAAGATTTTCAAATCTCTCCAATCTATCGTGTGTACCTGGTTGTAGAATTTGTTGCAATTCACCGTCAAACAAAATAGAAGCAACTGTTCTTGAGTTTTTACCTCTCGCTATTCATATGTGGCATACAAAAGTAGCAGAAGAATTCTTATTGAAATTAGAAAACGTTGATGAAAACAGTCCCTGTGTTCTGTTAGAACCTGATCCATCAATCAAACCAGAAGGTGGTTGCAAGTATTATAGCTATCGACCAATTGTCTGTCGAGCTTTTGGTTTTTCGGCTATCCGTAAAAATGATTCGATCGACCCGATAATTTGCAAACATATAAAACAAAAAGAACCAGAAATACTTGAAAGAGTAAAACTACACATAAACCAGATTCCAATTGCTTCAGACTATAAAATGAAAGTTTTGCTTCTTGACCCCAATCTTGGAACGCAAAATTTTCCAATAAATATTGCTCTTAAATATGCCTTGGAATATATTGGATACAGATGGTTCTTATCTCCCAAAAAAGCTGCTTAAAAAAATAAAATCCGGGATATAATCCCGGATTTTATTTGATTCATTTTTTCTTGACTATACTTGCTTCCTTAACTGGTGAAATTATCAGTTTATCGTTTTCGACATCAAGCAAGACTCTGTCTCCTTCAAGGATCTCACCTGCGATCAGCATACGTGCCAACGGTGTTTCAATTTCACGCTCTATCACCCTTTTCAAAGGTCTGGCACCAAACGCCGGATCATATCCTTTTTCTGCTATGTAATCTCTTGCTTTTTCCGTCGCTTCAATTGTAAGGTTTCTATCTTTCAATCTCGTTTCAAGTTTTTTCAGAAGAATATCAACGATGCTTTTAACATGTTCTTTTGTCAGTGGTTTGAATATAACCACATGGTCTATTCTGTTTATAAACTCAGGCCTGAAGTAGTGCTTCAGTTCTTCTCTTACCAGAGCTTCAATCTTTTCAAAGTCATTGCCTGATTCCAGGTTTCTCAGGATAGTGCCACTTGCTATATTACTTGTCATTATAATAACTGTGTTTCTGAAATCAACTGTATTTCCTTTACCATCTGTAAGTCTACCATCATCAAAAACCTGCAATAGCACGTTGAAAACTTCGGGATGGGCTTTTTCGATTTCGTCCAGCAATATAACACTGTAAGGTCTTCTTCTAACTGCTTCTGTTAATTGACCACCTTCTTCATATCCAACATATCCCGGTGGTGAACCTATCAATCTTGATACCGAATGTTTCTCCATGTATTCGCTCATGTCTATTCTTACCATCGAATTCTCCGAACCAAACAACACTTCTGCCAGTGTTTTTGCAAGTTCTGTTTTCCCCACTCCTGTTGGTCCGAGGAACAGGAAAGTTCCTATTGGTCTGTTAGGATCTTTGATCCCAGCTCTTGCCTTTCTTATAGCATCCGCAACCACTTTAACTGCTTCTTCCTGATCAACAAACCTTTCATGGATCACATCTTCCAGTTTGAGCAATTTTTCTTTTTCTGATTCCATCATCTTGGATGCAGGAATACCTGTCCAGGATTCGATTACCTCGGCTATAACTTCTTTAGAAACTTTTCCACCATTCTTTTCAACCATCTGGTTGTATTTTTCTTTCAGTTTAGTCAGTTCTTGCTTCATTTCAGCAGCTTCTTTGTACTGTGAACGTATAGTGAGATCATCAATCCTTTCTTCCAGCTCTTTTATCTTCTTCTCTATTTCCTTGAGTTCAGTACTGGATTTTTTCAAACGGATTTTTGCTGCAGCTTCATCTATAAGGTCAATAGCTTTATCAGGCAAAAACCTATCTGTGATATATTTAGACGAAAGTTTAGCTGCAGCTTCTATGGCTTCGTCAGTTATCTCAACATTATGGTGTTTCTCATAACTCTGTTTGAGGCCTTTCAATATCTCAATAGTATCTTCAACACTCGGTTCATCGATAAGCACCGGTTGAAATCTTCTGGCAAGTGCTTTATCTTTTTCAATGTGCTTTCTGTATTCTTCAACAGTGGTTGCACCAATACATCTAAGCTCTCCTCTTGCCAGAGCGGGTTTGAGCATATTTGCGGCATCCATAGCACCTTCAGCTGCACCTGCACCAACTATCGTATGAATTTCATCTATGAAGAGTATGACATTATCCTTCTGCTTTTTCGCTTCGTCTATGAGGTTTTTAAGCCTTTCTTCGAATTCTCCTCTGTACTTAGAGCCAGCAAGCATTCTTCCAAGATCGAGCATGAGAATTCTTTTGTTTTTCAGATAGTCTGGTACATCCTTGTTCACAATTTTTTGCGCTAGACCTTCCACGATCGCAGTTTTACCAACCCCTGGGTCACCGAGAAGTATAGGGTTGTTTTTGGTTTTTCTACCAAGTATCTCGATAATCCTGCTAAGTTCTTTTTCTCTTCCAATTACTGGACTCAGTTTTCCTTCCTTTGCGAGTTTGGTCAAATCGACGGTAAATTCTGAGAATACTTTCTGTTCTCCAATTTCACCGCTTTCATACATTTCTTTTACTTTTGAGATAACTTTTTCGTAAGTTACTCCATATTTGTTCAATATACTGGTCACCTGTAGTGAAGGTGTTCTTAAAACACCAAGCAAGAAGTGAACTTTGTCAATCTTGTTTTCATTGAACAGCCTTGCTTCTTTTCGAGCGTTTTCGAGTACTATTGAGAGTTCATTGGACATGTATATATTGTTTTCTGTGTCGAAATAGATACCATAATAATCATCTGTCAATTCTTCAATAGTGGTAGAAACACTTTGTATATCCACCCCTATTTCTTTCATGATTTTGTGAATTTCTTCGTCTTCAAGTAGCACATACACAACATGTTCTGGTCTGAGAAGATTCTGGTTCTTCTCTTTCAGATTTTCAACAGCTTTTTCAAAGATTTCTTTCATCTTTTCGTTCAAATATTTCATATCTATATCACCTCCGATATACCCAATCAAATTTTAGCAGTCGTAATATTAGACTGCTAATAATTTTTATGAGTTCAAATTGTTCGATGCAAAATTATGGAAAATTGAGCAAGAAATATGCAATATTTTTCTATTTAGACCTTTAATCTTGAAAGTATAATAGTAGTGAATTTTCAGTCTGAATGTATGTAAGGAGGGGGATAGTAATATGGTAAAGTACAGAAGACTTGGACGAACCAATATTGAAGTCTTCCCGATAGGCTTCGGTGGGATTCCTATACAGAGGGTTTCCATTGACGAGGCGGTGAAAATTATAAGAAAGGCTATAGAACTTGGCATAAACTTCATTGACACCGCCCGCGCTTACACAGACAGTGAAATAAAAGTTGGCAAAGCACTGGAAGGTATAGACAAGCGAATATACATCTCTTCAAAATCTCAAAACAGGACAAAAGATGGAATACTTGAAGACATACAGACGAGTTTGAAAAACCTGAGCATGGAAAAAATAGACATATATCACATTCATGCAGTGAATGATAAAGAAACTCTAAAAAGAATTTTTAAGCCTGATGGAGCCTATTATGGACTCGTCGAAGCCAAGAAAAGAGGTTGGATAGATTACATAGCGGTTTCGAGTCACATAAACGATATACTTGAAGAATTGATCAAAAGCGATAAATTCGATGTTGTACAGGTGGCTTATAACTTCATAGAAACAGAAGTAGAAGAACGTATCTTTCCTCTTGCACTTGAAAGAGATATCGGTATTATCGCAATGAAGCCTATGGGCGGTGGATCAATAGATAATCCTGCTTTATCTCTGAAATACGTCCTTCAGAAAGATTTTCTTGTGCCAAATCCTGGTATGGAAAAAATAGAGGAGGTAGAAAAAAACGTCAAGATAGCACTTGAACTTTCTGAAATCACCTCTCAAGAGTATGAAGAGATAGAAAGAATAAGAAAAGAAATGGGCAAAGTTTTCTGCAGAAGATGTGAATACTGCCAGCCATGTCCTCAAGGGGTTCCAATTTCGGTCATTGTTAGAGCAAAATCTTTTGTAAAGAGAATTCCCAAAGAAAATTTGAAAAACGGCTGGTTCTACTCTGCCTATCAGAAAGCCAAAAATTGCATAAAATGTGGTGTCTGTTTGCCACGCTGTCCGTACAGCTTACCGATTCCAGACCTGATAGAAGAGAATCTGAAATTTCTGGATGAATATTTTGCAAATTAATAAAAGTCTTCTCGAAAGAGAAGGCTTTTATTATGATGCCGAAACAGTTAGAGATTCTTCGCGCAACATCTTCAAATCCTGAGAAGGCGAAATCCCAAACAATCTTTTGTATTCTCTACTGAACTGTGAAGGGCTTTCATACCCTACCTGAAAAGCTGCATT
>JARRBB010000024.1 GCA_029981435.1 Thermotogaceae bacterium
TTATCTTTGCTCGCATTTATATCTATCGCTGCTCCAAGCTGACTGAGCAACAGACCCATCAATTTATCGTATTCAAGTTTGCTAAGTACACCTGTGTAGATATTCAATCCAGAACTTGAGAGTTTTTCTTCGATCGTTTGAACATTCTCTCCTTCACCAAGTACAAGAGTTGTTTTGGAAACTGTTTTCTCTCCGTTTCCACCGGTAATACTCGGTTCTCCCCCCATCGCTTCATTCGTCGAAAGAACGGTTGTTATAGACCTGAAAAGATCATCCACAAGGCTTTTGTCAACAACCCTTGCCTCTATCTCCACCTGTTTCACAGGCGAGGAGATTTCTTTTATGAGCTGATCGAGCTCTCTTTTCTTTTCTTCCGTTATTCCCGAAACGATTATGAGATTGTTTTTCTTATCAACATAGGTTTTTCCACCGTAAAATTCTATCAAGGCTTTAACCTCGTCTATGTTGTAGTTCACTCTGTAAATATATTTTTTAACTTCCGGCTGTGGAATCTCTTCTGCTTTTTTGGGAGTTATAACTCCTGCCACTTCATTAAAGATGTATCCAAAATTCTGCTCTATAACTCTCAAGAAACTTTCCCAGCTCAATCTTTTTGAATTCATCTTCAGCTTTTCGGGCATTGGAATGCTTATCATTATATTCTTTCCAAGTTTATCCGCAACGTATTTGAGAACCTCTTCAACTGTGAAATCTTCAACCGATATATCGAAAGTACCATCAGAGTTAAAGCTGATCGAGTTTTCAAGTTTCAACTGTGGTTTTTCAACCTGCGGAGCATAATTTGTGGAAAAGTTTTTCAGTAGAGCAGTTGCACCAACTACATCGTCGGGTGTACCAACGAGTATGAAGGTTTGGGCTTTTGAAAGGTAGTCAACTTTGAGCTCAGGGAAATACACCTTCAGAAGTTTTGTCGCTTCCTGAGGATCAAGGTTTTCAACTTTCAGCAATTGTATGCTTTTTCCAGCGGCAAGATCAACAAGACCAAGGTCTTTTAAAACTTCTTGAATTTTGGTTATATCAGAAGGATCACCTTTCAATATTATCTTATTGCTCGATAAATTCAATATTTTGAGATTTGGAGAGTAAAGCTCAACGACCTTTTGAATGGTTTCAAGAGACACATTTTCGGATATTCTCACAACTTTGAATCTCTCGGAGAGAACTTCTTCTCTCATCGATTCAAGATAGTTCAGAGCTTTTTCAACAACTTCTGGTTTGCCTTTCAATATGTACTTATCCGTGGTTTCCTCGACTGATATATCTGGATACATCGAGTTGATTATCTTCTTCACATCATCAAAAGAAAGTTGGGGCATTTTATCGACAAGCAGTGTTTCAAGATCTTTACTCTCAAGTTCTTGGAATTTTTTACTGTAGAAGACATTCTTATCGATTTGAGAAATTTCCCTGTATATTTTGGCAAGGTCTGATGTCTTACCTCTCATAAGCAAAAGATTCGCATCAGGGATGTAATAAGTAGCTATCTTGTCTTCAAGGCCATAGAATTTGAGAAGCTCACCAACCTTTGAATAATCTAATCCTTTTAAAATAACCGATATCGTTTCAACATCCTCATCTTTCACCACGTATCCTTCAACAAGTTCCAACGCTTCCTGTACATCTTCAGGTGTTCCTTCCAGTATAAGCAATCCAAGCTCATCGATCGAATCTGATTTCAACGATGGGACGACTATATTCACAAGACTTTTCGCGTTATCGATTGTGGCTGGATTCAACGTGATTATCTTTCTTATTATCCTGGCTTCTCTCGATTCAAAAATTCCCATAAGAGAGGCTATGAAATCCTTAACTTCGGCAATTTTTGACTCAGGACCTCTTAACAGAAGAATCGATGATCTGAGTTTTTGAACGGTGAGTTCGCTGAATTCATCGGCTATAACTTGTGCAAGATCATCTATGTACTTTGTTGAAACAGGCACAAACTCTGTTTTTTGAGGCTCGCTTGTGTAGCCAAAATCTTCCAGTATCCTTTTTATACCGTCTATTTCCAAAGCCGTTCCCACTACAAAGAGTTTACTTCCACCATCGATGTAATCCATCGAAACTTTCGGATAGAGTTCTTTTATTTTTTTCATAAAAGGTTCGTCTATCTGTTTGCTTACAGGAATCGTTTCGAATATTTCTATTCTCTTAGGAGCCACACGATTTTTCTGAGCCTCCAGCTGAGATTTTTTATCTTCCTCAAGCTGGTTTAAATAACTGATAGCTTCTTTCACATTCTGAACTTTTCCCTTTATGTTGACATAACCAGTTTCTGGAAGAACCTCAAACTCATCTAAGCTAAATAACGAAGCTATTTCAGAAGATTTTTTCAATAAATCCTGTGGATTGAGGTACTTGAGTTTTATCTTTGTTTGGGTTATCCTTTCTTTTCCAAGGTAGGAGATAATTTCCTCGAATTTATCGTGAGTTTCTTTTCTTGCTTTGAGCAACACCAGGAATGTTCCAATTTCCGGCATAGTCAATTGAGTTTGAGTGGGAATTTCACTGATTTGTGAAACCTGATATTCAGAAGGTGGTATGATTATGAAACTTTCACTCGACTGTTTCATCATGTTGAAAAGATTCGAAATGGTGTCCCTGATGAATCTCTTGGTAACAGTCGAATAGTCGCTGAAATCATAAATTTTCCACAATAAAATCTTTTCGCCGAATTTCTGTGTCAGATCAGAAACATTGGACACATAGAGAGTTCGATCTGGAAGAATAACATATCCAAGGTTGTCATGAGTCTTTAATATGTTCATGAACGCATCTTCAGGTGATGAATTTCTCAAATTCATCGATACTTTCAAACCTCTAACCTGCTGATCGACTATTATGCTTATTCCCATCATTTCAGCGATATAATTTCCAACAAAACCAAGATCAGTATCACTGAAAACAAAATCTGCCTTTTTTTCATATCTTTTGAAAGTTAGTGAAAGCACATTTTTTGATTTTTTTATCTCTGGCAAGCGTGGGAATATCATTCTAAAAGAGATCTGAAGAGGATTTGAGCCTATTTCTATTTTAAAAACTGGAGATATTCCAACGTCGAGAGATTTTTCCTTCATGAGAGTTTTAGAATCTTTGAAATTCAGAGTGAAATTTTCCAGTGAAAGATCCGTTGTAGTTGAATAAGAAGAAACCTCCGAATCGAAAATCAACTCCGCTTTCAGTTCATTCTCTGTTTTGCTGATTCTTATATCCACAAGATTCACAGCGAAGGATACACCAACAAGCAAAATCATAAGACTGAACAGAAGGAGTGTCTTGCCCCATGCCCTCTCTATCATCCTTTTATCCTCCTCCTTCACAGGCAGAAACAATTTATTTTTTATTTTATTGCATAAAATTCTCCCGTATTAGGATTTATAACCAGCGCCCCAAGAGAATTGGCAAAATACAGAATTCCAAGATTGCCTATTCTCTGGTTGATACTGTAAGCTTCTACCGAATTTCCAGCCTTTAAAAAGACCTTAAATTCACCGGTCTGTTCTTTTATTAATCCTGCAAATTTCAATCCACCAACATTCTTTTCTTCTATTATAATTTTCGCCAACTGTTCCACATCTTCCTGCGAAATTCTCACAGGTGAGAAGTAGTCTGCTTTCAATTCCAGTGTATTTTCATTTATCCTTATAGGTTGAGAAGCCGCGATTCTTTCTGCATTCAAAAGTGCTGTATCTTCAACCACCACACCTTTAGACAATTTTGTGGCGGTAGTTCCACCTTTTCCAAAAGATTCAAACAGTTCAAGCGGATTGAAACCGAACAAAACCATCAGAGCAACTGCCCACACACCCCCGGCTATTATCAACAAAACAACTATTCTTTTTGTAGAAGAACCACCCCTTCCGTTTGCCATCTGTATCACCCTTCACCTTATGTTGATATATTTGACCTTCCCTGAAATCTTTAAAGTTTCCAGTATATTAGTTCCAAAAGCTATGGGGAGTTCTCTTGTACTGTCACATTTGAATTCTAAAAATACAAGATCAGAAGAATTCTGAACCATCTCTATTAAAGGTTCAAATTTCGATGAATAGATCGTACCATTGAATTCTATAACGTTATCCTTCTTTGAGTAATTGATACTGTTGCTCACAAGAAATTCTTCAAATTCCCTGATTTTTTCATTGGCTTTGACTAAGCTTGAATAATAATTCTGTTTTTGAACAAGTTTGTTGTTAACACTGGTATACTTTTCGAGTCTTTCAAGATCTTTTGACAAAAGATCAAGTTTACTCATAGAGTTTATGAATGGAATGGCATCGACGAATATTGCCAGAACAACTACAAGCAACAACAGTATCCAGAGAGCTATTTTTCTGTTTATTCCCATAAGTTCTCACTTCCCTTTCGGTGCCTCTGGAGCTTTTTTACTAAGATTGACCTGTTGGAACATCGCCATGAAGCTACCGAATTTTCTTACTGCTTTATCAGAACCCGAATAATCGGGATACAGCCCCAAATTTTCAAAAAACTCAGACAGTATCTGTTGTGAATTGAAATCGTTCCGGTTCGACAATTCGTAATAGGCAAAAGAGTAAGAATTTTTGAGTGTGTTGAAGGAAATGTTTTTCAAGTACAGTTTGTTTCTCTGCGAATAAGTTTGCCAGAACTCATCAAAGCTTTTCAAAACATTCTTGCTCTCGAGCTTCATTGAAAAGTCCTTTTCTACAATCTGAATGTTCGACGAGAGTTTCCTTATATTTAAAGCAAGTAGATTGTTTCTGTTTTCAACCATTTCTATGGCCTGTCCCAAATCACTTCCAAGGGACAACCTGTTTTCCTTCAAGACAGCACCGTAAACGACCTTCAAATCTTCCAGGTTTGTCCTGATGATACTTTCAAAACTTATTCGAAAGGCTACAATCGGCAGTAAAAGTATCAGAGTTAAAAACAACACGGTGCTAAACTTTAACTTTTGCTTTTTCCTCCGATACAAATTCACCTTTACCAATTTCCATCACTCCTCTGTAAGCAAGTCCCAGTGCTCCAAGTGGGACACCAGTTACAGGAACGTTTTTTCTGAATGGAAAAGCTGAAATACTTGAACCATCTACAAGACCGATTTCTCTGGCGTATTTGACAAATTCGTTAGTCAATCTTTCATTCAACGATAAGAGGAAAATCTTAATCTTCACATTTTGAGGGATTTCGTTCGAGCCCATTATAGACCTCAGAAGTTTCTCGGTTTCATAAACGGTCTCTCTGTAATGAAATTCAAGAAATTCAGAAATTTGCTTACCAAATGCACCTATTTCGGAACCGTTTCTTAATATTGACAAAGCTTCATCGTTGGTTACTCCGTAATTGTCAATGAGGATATTCATAACATCGTCAAGGGATATTGAACTTGACTCAATGAGTGATAATTTCCCATTTATTACCAACATAACGAAAAGACCTGAAAGGGATTCAATAACCAGAAAGTTGTAGCCTGTCAGCTCTTCAACTTCAGCCAGATGAAGATACTTTAGGTAATCAACATCGATCACATCGGGTTCATCGAATCCAGCTTTCTTTAAAGTGTTGACCAGAGAATTTATGTAAGTGTTTCTTGCGATGAACACCCCGTAGTCAACCATGCTGTTTTTGGTTTCAATCTCGTAAGTATCTATAACTATTTCTTCAACAGGGATCATGAGTTCACGGTTTATCTGAAACCTTGCAGCGTTGATGATTTGAGCTTTATTCATCCTGGGAAGGGATATCTTTCTGAAAAGAACGTTGTCCGCTTTTAGATTTACCACAAGTAGATCTTCCACATCGAACTTTATTTCCTGATTAAGCCTTTTAAGTGCTTCAACAACGGATTCGGATTCAACCTGAGGATCTAACTCGTACGGAAGCTGTACACTTGCTTTGGCAATTAGCTTAACTTTTTTACCTCTTTTTTTCAGTTTAACAGCATTGAGAAAGTGATCTGAAAACTCCAATCCTACAGAATTTCTGTAAAATATTTGCAAGGACAACCCCCCTAATATTTTTCAAATCAATTTGAACGGTACACATTTATTTTTCCGACAACGGGTGTAAAAGTTATTTTCCAATCATTGTTGCCATTTTTCAGTATGAAAGAACCAGAACCTGACGGAAAACCATTACCATTCAATTTTAAAACACCAGCACCACTTTCCAGGAATTCTTCACATACATTTTTATCGATCTTCAACCAGTCGAGTTTCAATTTTTCTGTTTCGTAAATTGTACCGTACTCAATACTTCTATCATAAAGTATAAACCTTCCTTCCTGTTTTTTCAAAAGATTGTATTCCTTGAAAGTGTACATTTTTGTCAAAAGCAGGTCCTTTTCGAACTCACCAAAAAGTCCATAAAAAGATCTGAAAAATCCAAAAGATATCACAATTAAAGCACAAGAAACGGCAATTGTTATTAAAACTTCCACAAAAGAATATCCCAAAAACTATCCCCCTATACTCTGTTGCATAGTGAATATAGTCTGATACATTGTCAAAGCAAGCAAAGCAATAAAACCACCTACAAAAACTATCATCATAGGTTCAATCAAAGAAACGAGTTGCTTGACGTTTTTTCTAACTTCCTGATCGTAAAACTCTGAAACCTTTTGTAGCACTTCTGGAAGTTTACCGGTCTCTTCTCCTGTTCCAACCATTTCAGCCACCATCGTTGGAATCATGTTGGTTGAAATCATGGCTTCTTTAAGGGTGAGTCCTTTTTTGACCATTTCTATCATTCTTGGAGCTGCAGATTCGAGTGAATGATTCTCGGACGAACGAGCAGAAAGTTCTATCGCATCTGTAACAGAAACACCACTTTCAAGTAATATACCCAGCGTCTTCGTGAATCTTTCTATTGCCATGTTCAATCGTATCTTTCTCACTACTGGAATAAGACCACCTATAACAGATTTCACACGCATCCCAAGACGAGTTCTGAAAAAGACAAAACCTCCTACAAATAAAGCTATCACTATTGCAAGGACCAGTGGCCATTTTTCAGAAAGGACCCTGTTCGCATTCAATAAAAAACGTATCAGTGGGTTGCTGGGTATACTTCCAAAAACGCTTATAAGACGTGGAAGCACAAAGAAACTTATGACGAAAATTATCAAAACAGCAAAAACCAGAACGAATATTGGATAAGCCATGGCTGATCTCACTTCATCTCTGAGTCTTTTCATATCTTCATAAAAGATTGCTATCTTCTCAAGTGCCTTATCAAGTACACCACCTTTTTCGCCGGCTTCCACAAGGTTTACAAAAATCTCATCGAAAGCCTTTTCGGATTTCATGGCCTCTGCCAGACTCGAACCTGATTCCAGAGAGAAAACCATGTTGGTCAATATTTTTCTGAAAGAACTGGAAAAAACCTCTTGTTTTGAAAGTATTTCAAGGGCATTTCTTATCCTTATTCCCGAACTAACCATAACAGAAAGCTGGCGAGAGAAGGTGACTACATCCTGGAGTCTTATCCCGAAAAGAGGCCCGAATTTAGTCTTTCGGGTCTCTTTTATATCCAAGATTATGTAGCCCTTGCCGTTCAAAGTATTGATAACCGTATTTGGGCTCGGTGCTTCCATGGTAGATTTCACTTTTTTGCCATCAGGCCCCACTGCTTTATAAGAATATAGGGGCATAATGCCCCCTCCTTCCTGAAATAATTTCAGGCACCATATTTTTCAAGGCGCTGAGCATGTGCGAGTATCAAAGACATGGAATCAAGGGCATAAAAAGTTCCAAGTGTCCCGCGTGCACATTCAAATTCATCGAATTTATTGCTCAGACCTTTTCTCGTATATCTGGAATATAACATATAAGGAACAGGATGCCAACTGTGAGATTTCATGAACGCAGGTGTAGAATGATCACCAGTGACAACCAAAACATCTGGTTTGAGGCTGAGTATCTCAGGTATTATGGAATCAGTTTCTTCAATAACTTTAACCTTCATATCGAAATTTCCGTCTTCACCGTAAGAGTCGGTTTTTTTAACATGAAAATAGAAGAAATCATAATCGTTGTATATCTCTTTTAAGGTTCTCACCTCATCTTCGATCGTTTGACCTGTAGAAATAACATTCATGCCAACCAGTTTTGCAAGGCCTTTGTACATAGGATAAGTTGCTATAGCAGCAGCTTTAACCTGATAAACCTCTTCGAAATTTGGAAGATCAGGATATTTTGAAAAACCTCTTAAAAGTCCGAAATTCAACTTTGGTTCATCTTTCAAAACTTCTTTCAGTTTCTTCAAAAATTCGTTCACAACCTCGGCCGTAAATTTCGAAGCTTCGTCATCAACCGTTGGCTCAGTGAAGACAATCGGCAATCCGTTCTTTTGAGGATCAGCATCGCTGAGTTTATCGCTCAGATTATCACCTGTGAACTTGACAACGAATCTATGTTCTTTGCCTGGAAAGACCTGCACCTTAACTCCTTTTATTTCTTTTATTTTCGAATTTATGATCTGACATACCCTAACGTTCTCTTCCGTGGCAGGTCTTCCAGCTCTTCTATCGACAACTATATCTCCTTCAACAGTCGCAAAATTACCACGTGCAACCATATCTTTTTCTCCAACTTCCACATCTATACCGAGCGCTTCCAAAATTCCCCTGCCTATTTCATATTTCAGAGGGTCATATCCAAACAAAGATAGATGTGCCGGTCCACTTCCAGGAGTTACGCCATACAGAACCGGTATCGTCTGACCAAGTTCAGATTCCTGTGCAAGCTTATCAAGGTTCGGAGTATTAGCCACCATTAGAGGTGTTTTACCATTTAAAGGAACATCGCCTATACCATCCATAACAAGTAAAACCATCTTGGTGTTGTTCTTGCTGATAATTTTCTTTAAAACTTCCTGTCTGTTGTATGTCATCAAAAATCACCTCCTAAATGATTTTAACACAAAAATGCTATAATTTTTTATGGTTTTTTGCAAAAATTCAGGAGGGTAGAGGGTGCTGATAAAATTCACCGTCGAAAGACAATGAGAGTACTGGGAATAATCGTTGAGTACAATCCTTTTCATTACGGTCATTTATATCATCTGAAAGAAGCCGCAAAACTTGTTTCGCCGGATTATGTTGTAGCTGTGATGAGTGGAAATTTCGTACAGCGTGGAGAACCCGCTGTAATCGATAAATTCGCTCGTACAGAGATAGCACTCAAAAGTGGTGTAGACGTTGTTATCGAACTTCCGTTGATCTATTCCATACAAGATGCTGGTGGCTTTGCTCTGGGGGCTATAGGAATACTTGAAAGATTGACAGCTGTAACTGATATCGTCTTCGGCAGTGAATCATCAAGAGCGGACATGCTTGAAAAAATAGCGGACATCACCGTAAACCATTCAGACGAATTACAAGAGAAAATAAGAAAAGGTATGAAAAAAGGTCTGTCTTTTCCCAACGCCCGAAAAGTTGCCTTAAAAAATCTCGTTAAGGAATCAAAGTTATCTCTGGAACCTTCGGTTATAGATATAATAGAAAATTCAAACGACATACTTGGTCTTGAATACATACGAGCTTTGAAATTTTATAACTCAAAGATAAAGTTTTCCTGTATACAAAGAGTCGGAGCAAAGTACACAGATGAAAATTTCAAAGGAAAATTTTCAAGCGCAAGTGCGATAAGAAAAAGACTCGAAGTCTCTGACTACAGCGTTCTCGATTTCTTGCCAGATGAAAGTAGAAAGATAATCCAAAGGGAATTCGACGAAGGTAGAGGTCCTGTGTTTTATGAGGATATGTCTCTTTTAATTCTTGGAATAATGCGATCCATGGAACGGGAAGATTTTTCGAAGTTCTATGGATTTGTTGAAGGTCTTGACAAAAGATTCTTTGAATTTTCAAGACAGGCAAGCAGTATCAGGGAATTACTCGAATATGTTAAAGCCAAACGTTTTACATTCACAAAACTGAGAAGACTCACGCTTTATCCTATCTTTAAGATAAGTGATTGGTTAATAAGGGAAAGTAATACTTTTGGACCACAGTACGCCAGAGTTCTCGGATTCACACAAAAAGGAAGGGAATTTTTAGCCTTAATTAAGAAAAAGTCTTTAATACCCATAATTTCAACACCATCACTGTATGAAAAGGTTCTATCAAAAGCCTTATCTTCAAAAGAAAAGCCCGATTTTCTAAAGGCTGAGCTCTATGTAGAACAGTTCAAAAGGGATATAATGGCAACGAACATTTACAGTCTGCTTTATAAAAATCCAGAATATAGAAAAGGCGAGCGAGATATGAAATTGCAGATAATTAAAATGATATAATAGAAAAAAGTCCGATTCGAGGAAGGGATGAAAAATGGCAAGGAGAATAGTTGTAACATCAGGTAAGGGTGGCGTAGGTAAAACAACAATTACAGCAAATCTCGGTGTTGAGCTCGCTAAAAGTGGCGAAAGGGTATGTTTAATAGATGCTGATATCGGGCTTAAAAATCTTGATGTTCTTTTAGGATTGGAAGACAGGATAAACTACACCATAATGGATGTGATCAACGATATGGTAGAACCAATGGATGCGTTGATAAGGCATCCAGGTGTTAAAAATCTGTTTTTTCTTCCTGCATCTCAAATTGCGACCAAAGACATGGTTTCGCATAAAGACATTGAAAGGATAATCGAAAGAATAGAAGAACATTTTGATTTCATCCTTATAGATTGCCCGGCCGGTATCGAAAAAGGTTTCAAAAATGCAACATTACCTGCTAAAGAGGCTTTGATTGTAACCAACCCAGAACTTCCTGCAATAACTGATGCGGATAGAGTTATTGGACTTCTTGAATCACAGGGAATGCCCGATACGAACATAAAGGTTATCATAAATAGAATAAAATTCCATTTGATGAAAAACGGAAATATGTTAACAAAGAAAGACATCGAAAATGCCCTTTCAATAGATGTTATAGGTATCCTACCCGATTCTGACGAAATGATAATTGCTGCCAACAAAGGCGTTCCGATAGTGCTCAATGATTCAAGCAAAATAACGAAGGTCTTCAACAACATAGTCAGGAGAATTCAGGGAGAACTGGTCCCTGTCGAAGCGGACATAGATATTTTTGAAAAAAGTGGTTTCATGGGATTTTTGAAAACACTATTTTCAAAAAGCTGATGGAGGTTGAAAAATGAAGGAGACAAGACCTTTTGCAAAAGAACGTCTGCAATCGATACTTTCAAGCAGAAAACGGACCATAGTTCCAAATGTATCAAACAATGATTATCACGATGACAGAATAGAGAAGATTGAAAAAGCGATAATAAAAGATATATCGGAGATAATGAACATACCCGAAGAGAAGATAAAAATAAACTATGAAGAAAATTCTGGATATCTTTTGTTGGTTGTAAGTGTAATCACTGAGCAATAAAAGGAGGAACAAGTATGCATGTTCAAACCTTAAAAACTCACAGCAGAATCGAAATGATCGATATAACTGGTAGTGTGAGAGAAATAGTCAAAAAATCCGGTGTTAAAAGTGGATTTTGCGTCGTGTACGTTCCTCATACAACTGCAGCAGTTACGATTAATGAAAACGCTGACAGTAGCGTTAAAAGGGACATCATTAGCAAACTTTCGCAGTTGATACCCGAAAATGACAATTACACGCACTTGGAAGGAAATTCAGATGCACATGTGAAGTCCTCACTCGTTGGTGTAAATGTTGTAATTCCAGTGGATTCGGGTGATCTTGTTTTAGGTACCTGGCAGGGTATCTATTTCTGTGAATTTGACGGTCCAAGAACGAGAAAGTTCGTTGTTCAGATAGTTGGAGATTAAAAACAAAAAATCAACAAGGGAGTGATTGCATTAAAAATGTTGAAAAACACGTATTTCATACTCGGATTTTTTGGAGTAGGAAAAACAAGTGTGCTGAGAATATTGAAAGAAGATTTTGGGTATCCCACAATAGATTCTGATGAACTTATAGAGTTGGAGAGTGGAAAGAATGTGAGGAGGGTCTTCATCGATAACGGTATTTCTGGTTTGAGAAGTATTGAAAGTAGGGTTTTAAAAAGACTCTTGAAGGTAAAAGGATACATCATCTCCGTTGCTGCTAACAGTGGATTGAGTGAAGAATTGCTGAATAACATCAAAAAAAATGGAAAGATAATATACCTGAAAACAGATTTGAGAAACGCTATAAGCAGAAATACGAAAAGAAAGCCTGTTATCTTTTCAACGATTAAGAACGAGAAAGAACTTGTGAGTAAAATAAAAGAAGAATATATCGCTCGCAACGAGATTCTTAACAAATACTCTGATATAACAATATACACAGGAAACAAATCGAGATTCGAGATAGCGAAGATAATTGACGATTACATAAGGAACATGGAAAAAAACTAAATCTTATTTCCTCTTCGTGTTTCTCTTCTCTCTGATAGTAATATGTCCACATCTCTGAAAATCTTTGCAAGTGCATACAAAATCACCATGAATTCAAGCCTTCCAAAGAACATACCCATCGTTTCTGTCCAAAGTACGCCAGCTGGTGCACTGGGGCTTGTGATTCCTACAGAAAGTCCGACAGTACTCAATGCGGAGGCAAATTCAAAGAGACTGTCAAGCACATCATAGCCATAGCCGAGCAATATCATAACGCCAGTTATGTAAGTCAAAAAGTAAAGTGTGAACATGAGCAATATCTCTTTCACCGTTGATTCATCTATGAATCTTTTAGTGTTACCTTTCCAGACAACATAACTTCTCACAACGTTCTTGGGTAAGAAGAAAGAAGTCACCTCTATCACTATGAGTTTAAGAAGTACAAAAACCCTGTAAAGTTTCAAACCACCTGCTGTTGAATCCATACCTCCACCTATTATCATCAACAGTATCAGAGCCATCATGGAAAAACCAGGCCAGTTGTTGAAAGATACGGTTGAGAAACCGGTGCTTGTAAGTGCTGAAATGTTTTGAAAAAGAGAATGCCTAAGGGTTTCAATAGGTATCACTTTCGACAGGTTCACAGTCACAAAAGGTGTGAAAAAGAGAATCAATGAAAACAGAAGCCAGGGTTCGGGATTTTTCAAAAAAGTTTTGAAATCACCTTTCCATAATGTGAAGTGTACACCAAAACCAGTTGTACCCAAGATCATGAGGATTATGGTAACAAATTCTATGGATTTGCTGTTAAACTCGCCGATACTGTTCACTTTTGTCGAAAAACCACCGGTTGAAAGTGCAGTGAGTGAGTGATTAAAGGCATCAAAAAAATTCATACCTGCAAGTAAATACATGATTATTCCAGCCAGTGCATAGGTACCGTAAATAACTATTATCATCTTGGCAGATTTTTTTACATTCGGCAAGAGATTGTCCGTTCTTCCTTCGGCATGATAAAAACCAAAACCAATCGGACCGATTATCGATGAAGTAACTATTATCGCAAAACCTGCTCCACCGAAATACTGCATCAGACTTCTCCAGATCAAAAGCAATTTAGAGACTTTCGTTACATCTATAACCGTCAAACCTGTCGTTGTCCAACCACTCGTGGCTTCAAAAACTGCCTGAGTAAAATTCAAAGTATGTGAAAACATGAATGGAAAAGCTGAAAACAATATGTTTAGAGTCCATACAAGTAAAACGATTATAACTCCTTCTTTCACGGTAAGTACGTTTTCCCTGTTTGGTTTGTTGGCATACCTGAGGGCAAATCCAATCACAGAAGTTACAATAGAAGATTCAAAAAAATATATGGAATTTTTCCATTCCTCTGGATAGAAAAAGCAGAAAACTACAGGGATCAGCAATATTATCGAAAAACCAATCAACATATTTCCTGTGTATCCAAGTATATGAGAGTAAGTTTTCCGCAAAATTCTGGAATATTCCAGATTGTCTTTCAAAAAATTCCCTCCATGATCCTTTAAATCATTGTGGATTCAAAAGCTCTAAAGCTTTCGACTGTACTTCCAGAAGTGAAATCAAAAGGAGCTTGTCACCTTCTTTCAACATTGTATCACCGTAGGGAATTATTATTTCATTACCTCTTATTATACTACCTATTATTGCTCCTTTTGGAAGTCCAGCATCTCTGAGTTTCTTTCCGATGACAGGAGAATTGTTCCCAAGTATAATTTCAGTTATGTTTATTTTTCCTTCCTCAACTGGTATCAAATTTATGATCTCTTCAACAGACAACCTCTGTTCAATTATGGAAGCTATTAAATCCGTAGTACTTATTGCATTTTTTATTCCAAGTTCTTTGAATATTTGGAGGTTCTCAGGATCGTTAACCAGAGCAAGGGTTCTCTCCACTGAGAAAATATTTTTTGCCTGTTGGTATATTATGAAATTGTCCTGATCTCGAGGAGTTAAAGCAACCACTATATCATTTTTTAAAGGTTCAGCCTGTTCAAGTACCTCTCTTTTACTCCCATCACCATTTATTATGAGCGCCTTGAGAGACTTGGAAAGTTCTTCACAAAAAACACGGTTTTTGTGAATAACAACAACTTTGAATCCTTTGTTTATAAAAGACCTGGCAAGATAGTAAGTTATCCTTTCACCGCCTACAAGTATTATTTTCAATCAGATTACCTCCTTGAATTCTTCGATCAATCTTTCCATGGCAAGTTTCATCGGACAGATTATATCTATGTTAAAAGATTCAAAGAGCTCTATATTTTCAGGGTCATACACTCTTGCCACAACCTTTGGAACTCTGTATATATTCTTCGCCACCTGAGATATCAAAAAATTGGTATTATCATCGTTGGTCAACGCTAAAAACACATTGGCCTTTTTTATCTGTGCATTCTTCAAATTTTCGAGTTCGACTACATCTCCTTGTATTTTAAACCCAGTGAATTCCGGAGGTAAATTTTCGAAAGATTTTATATCTTTATCTATGATAACTACGCTGTGACCTTCCTTAGAGAAGAAACCAGCCATACTGGCTCCCAGTCTTCCACAACCAGCTACAATTATGTATAAACTTTTCTTAGACATGGAATTCATCCTCCAATTTTCTCTAACTTTTTCTTTGCAGGATCATATGATGGCTCGAAGATCAGAGCCGCCTGAAAATGTTTTTTTGCCTCTTCGATTTTTCCTTCTTTCTCTAAAATCAAGCCAAGCAAAAAGTGGGGAATAGGAGAGGAAGGTAGAAGTTTCAGGAGTTCGAGGTTTTTTTCACGGGCTTTTGAGTTTTCTCCAAGATTTATCAATTGTTTTATTTCTTTGATTTTGTAGTCTAAATCTGCTTCTTTTCTTCCTTGTAAATCCATAATTTTATGAACCGCAGCTGAAATTTCATCCGAAGAAAAGGGTTTTGTAACAAAATCCACAATAAAATTAGCATCCATAGCCATCTTGAAAATGTTCACTATTTTCTCAGGTTCGGATAAAGTTGAAATGACTATTACAGGTATCGATGAGTCGATTTTTTTCAATTCTTTCATCAGTTCAACTCCATCCATCTGCGGCATATCGATGTCCAGAATTATCAGGTCGAATTTTTCATTTTTAAGGAATTCAAGTGCCTCAAATCCGTTTGTTGCCGTAATTACTTCGAACTCACCACCGAGAATATTTTTTATCAGATTCCTTATGTTGGTTTCGTCATCAACCACCAGTATTTTTTCCATATCATTCACCACTTTGAAGTTGGATGTACATTTTCAAATTTTACCACATTTTTTAAAACTAAAAAAGGCGGCTTTGAAGCCGCCTTTTTCGAATTATCGAACTCAGCATCAATATACTGAATCTGGATAATAGTATTTTTCAGCATTTTCCTTGGTTACGACCTCACAGGACAGAATTATCTTGTGAGGAATGGCTTCTTGATAGAAGCCATCTAACTTTTCACCTTTAAGTCCCTTCACAGCCATCGATATAGCGGTTGCAACCATCGATGGTGGATAAGTTACTGTAACAGGAATGAGCTCGCTTCCATCCATTATCATTTTTATAACATCTTTCATTCCACCGCCACCAACGACGAACATCTCTTTTTCTCTTCCAGCTTCTCTTATTGCCTGTATGACACCAAGTGCCATATCGTCATCAGCGGCCCATACCGCATCTATCTTTGGGAACTGTTGTAGATAGTTTTCCATGACAGCCAGTGCCTTGTCTCTTTGCCAGTAACCTGGCTGTGACGCGAGTATTTTTATGTTGGGATAACCTTTCATCACATCCATAAAACCGTTGACACGTTCGGTGTTTATAACGCTTGGTATTCCCTCAAGCACTACTACATTTCCTTTACCGTTGAGTTTTTTCGCGATGTACTCCGCAGCGTTTTTACCGAATGCGTAGTTGTCACCAGCCACATAAACATCGTAAACATCTTTCGTCAAACCTCTATCAACTACCACGAGATAAATGCCTTTTTTGTGGACCTCTTCACATATTGGTGTTAAAGGAGCTGATTCGTAAGGAAGTATAACAAGAGCATCGATTCCCTGTACCAGAAGATCTTCAACGTCGGCAACCTGATCACTTGGATTGTTGGCAAGCACGACCTTGAATTCAAGATCCGCATCCTTTGCCTTCCAATCAGCCACCGCCTTGTTTGCCCACCAGACTATACCACCAGTCCAACCATGGTCAGCAGCAGGTATTGACACACCTATGAGAAACTTTTTCCCCATGACAACACCTGAAACCAACAAAATCACAAGAAGAACAACTACGGAAAGCTTCAAACGCATTCAAATCCCCCCTTCAAAAAAGTGTTATACTCCAATTGCAGGTATTCCATGCACTCGAACATCACCATTGGATGTTGAAATCCTTAATTTGAATCCTCCGCCGTTTATCTTTCCACTGACTTTCTTTTTTGTATTTTCTGCAAAATCAAGATTCAGATTTTCAAATTCAACTTTCCCGTTGGAAGTACTCATCTCTAAATTCATTTTAAGTATTCCAAAAAGCTCAATATCAATATCTCCATTCTTGGTGCTCAAAATCAGGCTACCCGAATCCGCTGTTCTCAAACTACCGATTATCTTTCCATTTGAAGATTCTATACGGCTATCACCATTCAGAATTTGAACATCACTCAAAGTAATGTCTCCATTCGAAGTTTTTATTTGAAAAACCCCGGTTGAACGACGCAGTTCTATTTTTCCATTCGAAGTTTTTAAAATGAGCTTTGCCCGTATGTCTTCTATATATATTTTACCATTTGAGAGTTCAATTTCAACACTTTCGAAAATTCTTTTGGGAACCCGAACGATTATATCTGTAGTATAAGTCATGAAAACATCAGATTTTTTAGGCGTATTTACTGTACAGTTTAAAATACCGCTTTCAGTCTGTTCGAAAGATACTTTTATTTTCTTTATTTCGGTTTCGAGATTCGTAAGTCCCTGCACCATTTTTGTAATATCGAACTTTATCTCTTCGCCATCCCAGGAAATTATTTTCACATTTCCGTTTGGATTAAAAATCTTTATTCCTTTTATGTTTACCGAGTTAAAAACATTTACAGAAGATTCGCTGTACTGCGAAATAGAGCAACTCACCAGGAAAAACATCAACGGAATGGAGAATAAAATCAATTTTTTCATATTCATCACTTCCAGAATTATCCATATACACATATTCATTATACCACCAATTCGTGTTATCATTTTTCAGGGGGTGATTCTCTTGAGAGTTTTAGTAGTTGGTAGTGGTGGAAGAGAAAGTGCAATAGTGCAAAGTCTCTACTTGTCTAAAGATGCATCAAAAATCTTCACGGATTCTGAAAACCCATACATTCTAAAAAGAGCAGAAAAGATAGATTACATCGATTTTGATGGTCTTGTAAACGAAGTTAAAAGGCTTGGAATTGATATAACTGTCGTGGGGCCGGAAAACCCTCTTGCTGAGGGTATTGTTGACAAATTCAGAGAGAAGAAGCTCAAAATATTTGGTGCGGATAAAAATAGTGCAAGGCTTGAATCAAGCAAGATATTTGCGCGAGAATTTATAGCGCGAAACGAATTACCAGATCACAAATTTGAAGTTGCAAATACCATCGAAGAAGCGAGGAGAAAACTCAAAAGCTTTGAACTTCCAGTGGTCATCAAATACGATGGTCTTGCACTCGGAAAAGGTGTGTACGTATGCTTCAGTGAAGAAGAAGTTAAAACAGCCTTGAATGATATATTTGAAGCAAAAAAATTCGGTGATTCTGTTGAAGGTGTTGTTATAGAAGAATATCTTGACGGATTCGAAGTATCTCTGATGCACTTTTACGATGGTAATGTACTTGCTCCAATGCCTCTTTCACACGATTATAAAAAAGCTCTCGACGGTGATAGAGGGCCAAACACAGGTGGAATGGGTGCGTTTTCACCTGTAAAACTTTCAAACAGCGATATGGAAGATCTTAGATCACTTTCCAAAAAATTAGAAAAAGCCTTGAACAGAGAAGGATTGAACTATGCAGGTGTGCTCTACGCAGGTTTGATGCTTACACGTCATGGACCTAAAATACTCGAATTCAACGTGAGATTTGGAGATCCTGAAACAGAATGTGTACTGCCGAAACTGAAAACGGATCTCTGCAAAGTTCTTGAAGACTGCGTGGAAGGAAGACTTGATCCATCAAAAATCATATGGGACAGTAATTATGCACTCTGCCTTGTTATAGCAAGTAAAGGCTATCCTGAGAAGTATGAAAAAGGTATAGAACTCGAAAATTTAAGAGAACTGGAAGAAAAATACGCCGATTTAGACGTTTTTTATTCTGGAGTTAAGGAGATAGACGGTATTATCGTAAACAATGGAGGAAGAGTTTTAGCAGTAAGTGGCGTGAATAAAGATAAACAAAAGCTTATAGAAAAAATTTACTCATTTGCCGAAGAGTTAAAGTTCAATATAAAGTATTACAGGATGGACATAGGAAAATCGGAGAAATTTTAATCGTTCACTGAAAAAACCAATCCTTTTGGTGTTAATTCGGTTGAGAGCACATTCCGATCATAAAAGTATTTCACCATGGCAGAAACATAGGATCTTGCAAGAAAATACATAGCTTCATTCCCCTGGAAATTCACAATGTTAAGGAATTTTCCAGTGATTTCGTCTATGTTAGCAGGGCTTTTAAGAATATCATAAAACAAGACTATCTGTTTTTCTATAAATTCCATATTTTCATCAACCGTTTTCAGAAATTCTTCCCTGTTCATCAACCTTCCATGAGAAGGAAGGAAAAAATCTCCTCCAAGTTTTTTCGCTTTTTCAAGAGATTCCAATTGTTCTTTAACATCCATCAAATAAAGATATCCGTATTTTTGCATCACATTCTCTTGAAAGACAAGGTCACCCGTGAAAACAACACCATCTGGGGTAATGAAAACAGTGTGACCCGGAGAGTGTCCGGGCATTTCATGAAAAGAAATGGATGAATCAAGATTCTCAAGGCTTTCCATGTTAACACCTTTCGCAGAAAAAAAGGATACTCTCAAAAATTTTGGGACAGGCGCTCCAAAAAGATATATACCTTCAAAGTCGGGATACATTCCCAGAGGAAGTTCCTTCTTTGGGGCAAAAAATTTAGCGTTCAATTTGTTTTTTAACTTTGAATTTCCTTTCAAATGATCCACATGACAATGCGTATGAACAACCACAAAATCATGGTCAGGAAAATTTTCAGACAGATAATTTCCCAGTTTCGCTGCCAGAGATTCGTTTGAACCCGTATCGATCAGATGAACTACCTTATTGTCCATGAATACTCCGATGTTCGAATAGGATTCGACAAACGAAGTATTACCTTCGATATTCTTTAACATCAACTTGTTCACCTTTTTCTAATCTCTTTAACGATTTGTTTGAATATAAGGTATATCCCTAACAGAGTGAAAAAGATCAGAAATAGGTTCAAATAAAACTCAAACGCAAAATAACCCTTTATAAAGTAATAAACCATAACGATTACTTCTATTATTAACCCCCACACCAGAATGACAAGAATAGGTTTGTGCCTGTACATCACAAACCCTCACGAAATATCCTCTAATTTTCTATACAGAGTCGGGATACTCGAAATAAGATTTTTAGTGTACCAGTGTTGTGGATTTGCAACGATTTCCTCTGGGTTTCCTTCTTCCACTATGTCTCCTTTGTGCATTATCAAAACTCTGTCGGATATATAGTAAGCCAGTCCCATGTCATGTGTTATGAACAGTATCGATGCCTTTTGTTCCTCTTTCAGTTTTTCGAACAGTTTTATAACTCCACCTCTTGAGGACGCATCTATCATAGATACAGGCTCATCCGCAATTATAAGCGATGGTTTCAACAGCCAACATCTTGCGATCATAACACGTTGCTTTTCCCCACCAGAGAGCTGATGAGGGTATTTTCCAAACACAACGTCGGGTTTCAGCCCTACGTTTTCAAGTGCCTCGTACATTAGATCTTTTGCCCGAGGATCTTTCTTATCTATCCCGAGTAACTCAAGAGCCTGCCATAAAGTTCTCTCGATTGGATAAAATGGGTTATAACTTGCGAACGGATCTTGAAAAACCGCATGAACTTTTTTTCCAAATTCTTTAGCAAATTTTGGATTTTGATTTTCTTTTGCCCATATATCTATACCATCGACTAAAATGTTCCCTGAGGTTGGATTTAAAAGTCTCAAAATTATTTTGGCAATAGTGGTTTTTCCTGAACCACTTTCACCAACAAGAGAAACTATTTCTCCAGGATTTATCCTGAAGGAAACGTTGTTTACTGCCTTTATATACCTTTTGATTATGAAACCAGTTTCATATACTTTGGTTAAATTTTTTATCTCCAGTCCCTTCATACTCTTCCCCTCGCATAGTGGCAAGCCACAAATCTATTTGGTTTCAGTTCTTCCAATTTAGGCTCTTCAACTTCGCAAATATCCATTCTGTACTTGCATCTTGGATAAAAGCGACAACCTACCGGCGGATTTATAAGACTCGGTGGTGAACCTGGTATAGTGTATATTCCCCTTTTTCTTATCTCCGGTTCCGGAGTAACCACCGACAAAAGCAAACCTTCCGTATAAGGATGTAGAGGTTCACGAAGAACATCGTCTATAGGACTGATTTCTGCAATTTTTCCTGCGTACATTATCATCATTCGTGTTGCTATCTGTCTTACAGTTGCGATATCATGTGTTATAAATACTATGCTTTTGACTATTTTTTTGTTCATGAGTTCATTTAATGTTTTCAAGACCATCTTTTGAGTAGCCACATCAAGTGCAGACGTTGGCTCATCTGCTATGAGTAACTTGGGATTGAGAAGTGTAGCAGTTGCTATCACAGCCCTTTGCTTCATTCCACCACTCAACTCAAATGGATATCTGTTAACCGCTTCCTTATCTATGCCTATTTCTTCAAAACGCTCCTTCGCCATTTTTATAACTTCGTCCTTTGTTATATTTTTAAAATGTGGGCTGACCACATCGTATATGAAATCTTTAATCTTCATCGTTGGCATCAGCGCATTCATGGCTGCTTGGGGAATTATAACTATCTCTTTACCCCAGACATCTCTTTTTAACTGATCCCTTCTGAGTTTCTGCAAATGCAAAGGCTCATTCTGTGTGTTCAGAGTAACTGAACCATCTATGAAGTTCAAAGGTTTTTTTATACTCATTAGTAAAACATTTGAAAGAGTTGTTTTACCGCAACCACTTTCACCGACAACCCCAAGCACTTCTCCATCGAAAATATCAAATGAAACATCATCAACAGCTTTTACCTGCAATCCATCTATTATGTAATAAACCTTAACATTTTTGATTTCAACAAGTTTTTTTCCACTCAATTACTATCTCTCCCTTAGTCGAGGATTGAAGACTTCATCCATGGCTGTACTTATTATTAAAAGTGAAGAAGTTATAGCAACAATTGCAGCTCCAGGTGGGACAAACCACCACCAAAGTCCTCTCCTAACCGCTTCCATTAAGACGGCCCACTGGAGCATTATCCCAAGCGAAATTCCCTTGGTTGGACCAAGTCCTATCAAGCTTAAACCAGCTTCACCCATTATTCCACCGTTTATAAACAGAATAAACGACATGAAAGTATAAGTCGCTATTCCAGGAACAAGATCCTCAAAAGCAAGCCTTAAATCACTGTAACCAGCCAACTTCGAAAGATAAACGTATTCTCTGTTTATCAAACTCATCAATTGAGCCCTTATAGCTCTTGCAAACCATGGCCACTGGAACAATCCCAGTATCAGAGCAACCAGAGTAACACTTCTCGCCTTTAGATAACTTGCAATCAATATAGCCACGAGTATCGAGGGTGTTGTTAGAACTATGTTTGTGAATCCCATCAGGATATCGTCCATCAAACCACCTTTCACCGCTGCGATTACCCCTACAAGTGAACCGATTATAAGAGATGTTAAGGCCGCGACGATACCTATGTACAAAGATGATCTTATACCATTCAATAACTGTGCAAGGACATCTCTTCCATACGTATCGGTTCCAAGTAGATTTTCAGAAGATGGTGGACTTTCGAACATTCCTGCCATTTCTGTGGGATCGACCCTGTAAAACATCGGACCAAATATTCCGAGCGATGCTATAACGATGAAGATAATAAAACCTATCAAAAATTTCTTACTTCTAAACAGAGGCTTTAACATTGTTTTCAACATGGTTTATCCTTCTCCCTGTCCTATTCTTATCCTTGGGTCTATCAAAGCATAAAGAAAATCAACGAGAAAATTCGCAAGATATATAGATGCTATCAAAAGGACAAATATTCCCTGTATAAGTGGGTAATCAAGAGTTGTAAGTGCCCTGAAAAGAAGGTAACCAGTTCCAGGATAGCTGAATATCAATTCAGTTATCAGGGTACCACCAAGTGCCCCTCCAAGCGAGAGTGCCAGACCAGTAACCTGCGGCAACAAAGAATTTCTGAAAGCGTAACCGAAAACCTTGGAGTCCTTGACACCCATATGGTCTGCAAAAACAATATAATCAGCATCGAGTTCGTAGATTATCAAAAGCCTTGTTCCTATTGCCCAGCCTCCGAGGGCGGATATTACTATTGACAAAAACGGTAAGATGTAATGCTTTAGAACATCAGCGATAAATTCCCAGCTCCATGATGGAATAACTCCCTGTGAATAGCCGCCTTGGGTGGGCAGAAGGTTAAGTTTTACACCGAAAGTAAATATCAGTATCATACCAAGCCA